>CAXSIB010000094.1:0-10000 GCA_964237095.1 uncultured Actinomycetales bacterium | reverse complement strand
CCGCCGGGCCCTGCCCCACATGACCGCCATCGTCCACGCCGACCAGCTCGGCGAAGGGTCAGCCGGCGGGTGTGGCCGCGGGGAGGGACGGGTCGGTGACCCGGCCGAGGAAGAGGGGGGTCCCGGTCGCGACGTCGTGGATCACCCAGAGGAACGGCCGGTCGAAGTCGAGCACCACATGGGGACCGGCTCGCAATGAAGTCGCTTCTCCGACGGCCACCGTCGCCGCGGCGGCCTTCGTGCCCTGCTCGTCGACCTCGATCCACGCCTGGTGCAGGACGGCCTTGAGGGACAGCGGTTCCTGGGTGGTCATCCCCGTGAAGTCGGCGTGGGCGGTGAAGGCGGTCGCCATCCCGAGGGTCGACAGCGGCGGTACGAGATCCGCCGACGTCCGTGCGGTCCACCGCGGGATCGAGATCTGCACCCAGCGCGAGGTGAACCCCGACGTCATGGCCCGCAGCCCCGGACCCGTCAGTGCCGCCTCGACCGCCGGGAGCCGGCCCGGGTCGGGCAGGACGAGGGCCATGGCCAGCTGCCCGCCCGCGTAGGGGAGGTCGACCGCCTGCCAGCCGTCGCCGCGGGCGTACAGCTGATCGGCCTGGTCGAAGGTGTGCATCATCGGCACCCGGACACCCGAGCCGTCGGCGCGGGTGAAGGTCGCCGGCTTCGTCAGCCCCTTCTCGAAAGGCAGGTCCCAGGGTGCGGTGAGGACGATTGCGTTCACCAGGACCAACCGGGTCAGGTCGTCCACGACGCCGCGGGGCATGAGGTGTGGAATCCGCCCGGCGGTGTGCGCGGACACCCAGCCGTCGATCGCGACGCGCGCCGCCTCCGCGTCGTGGCGGTAGTCGACCGTCTGGAGCCCGGCCCCGTACCACCGGGACAGGTCGTCGAGGAACGCCGGCTCCCAGCGCTCACCGGACTGCCCCCACAGGGAGTTCGCGACGTGCAGGTCGATCCGCGCCTTCTGCCCCAACGCGTTTCGGTGGGTGCCGGCGCGGCTGTCCACGGCCCGGGTCAGCGCGTCGAATGCCGCTCCGAGCCCGGACACGGGATCCGACCCCGGCGGCAGGCTCTCGACGTGCAGGACGGAGTCCATCTCGGTGGCCGTCCGTCCCCGGGCGCCGCTGCGCGCCATCGCGAGCGAGACGGCGACGGAGTAGGGCGAGCAGACCAGGTTGCCGGGTCCGGCGGCGAGCCGGCGGTGGAGATCGGCGGAGAAGTCCCGGACGAGGCTCGACGCACCCGGGAGCGCCGCGCCGGCCGGTGCGGCACGGGCGGCGCTTCCGGAGACCGTACGGACCGCGGCCGACGCCGGGGTCGCCGCACACCCGTCGAGAGCCGGCACCGCGGCGAGTGCCGCGAGCAGTCCTCCGAGCTGCAGGGCATGGCGGCGGTCGGGCATGTCCTTTTGACGTGACCAGGCCGGCGACGGTTCCCGCTGGACGGGTCGGCGGCAATCGGTCAGGCGCCGACCCGAGCCGGCGCTGGAGGACGGTGCACCTGACCGACCGGCGAGGCTGACCTCCGGTCGTCCGCCACCGACGGACCAGGCCCCCGAGAACTGGTGCCTGGGCAGCGGCCCCCGCGGTTAGCGTCGGTCCTGACGCGACCGGGAGGTCCACCGATGGGGACGGCCAGACGACAGGACGGCAGCGCCGGCGACGCGGACTACGGCGCGATCGGCGCCGGCTACAGCTCCTACCGCCGGCCCGAGCCGCAGATCGCCGCCGCCATCGCCGCCGCCCTCGGCGGCGCCCGGACGGTGCTCAACGTCGGTGCCGGGGCCGGGTCCTACGAGCCGAGCCACCTCGAGGTGACCGCGGTCGAGCCGAGTGCGTCGATGCGCGCCCAGCGTCCGGGCCACCTCGCCGCCGCGGTCGACGCGGTCGCCGAGGCCCTGCCGTTCGGCGACGGCGCCTTCGACGCATCCCTGGCCACGTTCACCGTCCACCAGTGGACGGACCTCACCGCGGGCCTGTCGGAGATGCGCCGCGTGACCCGCGGCCCGGTCTGCGTCCTGACGTGTGACCCCGACGCCCTCGACCGGTTCTGGCTCGCGGAGTACGCCCCGGAGGTCATCGCCGCGGAAGCCCGCCGGTACCCGCCGATCACCACCGTGGCCCGGCTCCTCGGCGGCGCCGACGTCATCGACGTCCCCATCCCCCTGGACTGCGTCGACGGGTTCGGGGAGGCGTACTACGGGCGCCCGGAGGCCCTGCTGGACCCCGGCGCACGGCGGGCGAACTCCGCGTGGACCTTCGTCGGGCCCGACGTCGCCACCCGGTTCGAGCAGCAGCTGCGCGCCGACCTGGACTCCGGCACGTGGGACCGCCGCCACGGCCCGCTGCGCACCCGACCCACCTTCGACGGCTCCCTGCGCCTCGTCGTCGGCCGCGCCCCGTGAGCGAACCGGACGACCGGGACGAGGAGGTCCTGGCCGGCGGGAACGCTGATCCGCCGGTCGTCCCTGACCGGTGCCCAACCCTGGGCGCGGCTGTACGCCGAGGGCCACGGCGAGCACTGGGGGCCCGCCGCCGACCACGTCGACCGCCACCACGACAGCTGGGTCGACGCCCTGCTGACCTGACCGGGTCGTCGGACCGTCAGACGCCGGGCACATCGAGGACGACTTGGTGCGGGCGAGACAGATGTGGCGCCTCATCCGTCACTCGGGCACCAGGTCGACGTCGGCGTGCTCGGTGACCGCCTCTGTCCGCCCGAAGGGCAGCAACCACTGCATCGTCCGCACGAGGTGCCGGCCCACACAGATCCACCGGGGAGGATCACGGGGTGACCGCCACGCCGGAGACGACCGTCCACCGCTACCGCGCGCGACAGGACCCCGACACCGCCGCTCGGGACCGGGTCCTCGCCGAGGGACTCGTGGCCCACGTGGGGTTCGTCCGCGACGGCTGGCCGGTGGTGCTGCCGTTCGCCTACGCCGTCGGGGACCTCGGCGACGGCGGCCGATGCCTGCTGCTGCACGGGTCCACGGCCGGCGGGGTGTTCAGCGACACCCGGGACGGCGGGACCGGCGGGGTCGCGGTGTCGGTCGCGGTCACGCTGCTCGACGGGCTGGTCTTCGCCCGGTCGCTGTTCGACAGCTCGATGGACTACCGCAGCGTCGTCGTGTTCGGGCCCGCCACCGTGGTCGCGCCGGAGCTGCGGATCCGAGCCCTGCAGCAGATCGGGGAGTACCTGATGCCGGGCCGCGGCGGGGAGGTCCGGGCGATCACCGGCAGGGAGGCGGCGGCCACCACGGTGCTGCGGGTCCCCTCGACCGGTGGAGCCTGAAGGTCCGCACCGGCGGGCCGGGCGAGCGCACCGACGACGGGGAGGACCACCGCGTGTGGGCCGGGGTCCTGCCGCTCGCGGTCACCGCGGCGGCACCGCTCACCTCGCCCCTCACCGACCCCGGCGTCACGCCCTCCGCGGCGGTCACCCGACGCGCCCGCGGTCTCGGCCACGACCTCGGCCCGGAGGACGTCGACCGCTGACCGCCGACCGCCGACCGCTGTCCGAGGCGCCGCCGGACCGGCCACGGGGCAGCGCGGACCACCGGCCGCCCTCGAGCCCTACCGTGTCGCCCGTGGCGGTGGCGGCGGTCGTGTTCGATCTCGACGACACCCTGTTCGACCACTCGCGGTCGGCCCGGCGGGGTCTCGAGACGTGGCTGCGGCTCCTCGACGTCGTCCCCACGCCCGCGCTGACGGCGGCCTGGTTCGACGCCGAGGACCGCCAGCACACCGCCTGGCTCAACGGGACGGTGAGCCACGTCGAGCACCGCCGTGGACGGCTGCGGGAGTTCCTCCCCCTCGTCGGGCGGCCCGTCGGCGACCCCGCCGACCTGGACGAGGTGTTCGGCGCCTACCTCGGCGGGTACCGGGCCGCGTGGGTCGGGTACGACGACGTCGCCGCCGCGCTGGACGACGTGCACCGCCTCGGAGTGGCCACCGCCGTCCTCACCAACGGCACCACCGCGCAGCAGACCGCGAAGCTCTCCGCGCTGGGCCTGCTCGACGTCGTCGGGCCGGTGTTCACCGCCGAGGACCTGGGCGTGGCCAAACCCCGCCCGGAGGCCTTCGCCCGGGTCTGCACCGCTCTCGGGCTGCCGCCGGAGCAGGTCCTCTACGTGGGCGACAACCACGTCGTCGACGTGCTCGGCGCCCGCGCCGCCGGCCTCCAGGCGGTCCACCTCGACCGGACCGGCCACGGGCCCACGACGGAGCCCTGGCGGATCACGACGCTCGCCGACCTCGCCCCGCTGCTCGGACCGACCTCGACCGCGAACCCGGAGCCGACTCCGACCGCTACGGCGTCGGCTGATCGGTCGGGCGGACCAGGATCTCGTTGATCGCGACGTGGTCGGGCTGGGTCACCACGTAGAGGATCGCGTTGGCGATGTCGGTCGCGTGCAGCGTCCGCATCGCGTCGTAGGCGTGCTGCGAGGTCGTGCGGGCGGACTCGTCGGTGATCTGGTCGTTCAGCTCGGTGTCCACCGCCCCCGGCTCGATCAGGGTGATCCGGACGCCCTTGGCGGTGACCTCCTGGCGCAGGGACTCACTGAACGCGTTGACGGCCCACTTGCTCGCGTTGTAGACCCCGGACCCGGCCTTGGCGGTGCGCCCGGCCACGCTGGAGATGTTGACCACGTCACCGGAGCCCTGGGCCACCAGGTGCGGGATCGCCTCGTGCGTCAGGTACATGAGCCCGAGCACGTTGGTCGAGATCATCCGCCGCCAGTCCTCGGTGTCGGCGTCGACGATCGGCCCGAGCAGCATCAGCCCGGCGGCGTTCACCACGATGTCGAGGCGGCCGAGCTCGTCGACCGTGCGCCGGACGGCCTGCGCGGTCGACTCCTCGTCGGTGACGTCGAGGTCGAGGGTCAGCACCGTTCCGCCGGCACCCTCGATCCCGGTCGCCAGCTCCTTCAGCCGGTCCGCCCGCCGGGCGCCGATCGCGACCGCGGCGCCGGCCGCCGCCAGCGCCCGGGCGGTCGCCTCGCCGATGCCCGACGAGGCCCCGGTCACCAGCGCCACCCTGCCGTCGAGTGCTCCGTCGCTCACGTGGTCCCCCTGGTGCTGTCGTCCGTCCGGCCACCCCCAGTGGACCGGTCGACCGCGCCGGGCGCGACCCGACCGCTGCGCCCGGCCCCGCCCGGCACCTCTCACCGACCCACGCTCAGCTGACGGTGAGAACGGTCTTCAGC
Source organism: uncultured Actinomycetales bacterium (assembly GCA_964237095.1). Taxonomy (GTDB): domain Bacteria; phylum Actinomycetota; class Actinomycetes; order CAXTBU01; family CAXTBU01; genus CAXSIB01. The sequence continues at coordinate 4,788 of CAXSIB010000094.1, read as the reverse complement.
CACCCCTCCTCGCGGCGGTCGAAGGTCTCGTAGGCCTCGATCGCCGAGACCGGCTCGACGTGCTGGGTGATGAACGCGGTCGGGTCGACGACCCCGGAGACGACGTCGTCGAGCAGGCGCGGGATGTACCTGCGGTGGTTGGCGTTCCCCGCGCGGATCGTCAGGTTCTTGTTCATCGCGACCCCGAACGGGTAGCTGGCGTAGTCCGGGGAGTAGACGCCGATGACCCCGACCGTCCCGGCCTTGCGGACCGCCTGCAGCGCCCACGTCGCCGCCTGGCTCGGCGCGTCGCCCGGCACCCACTGCCCGTCGTGGGGATTCGCGTCCGGGGCCACCTGAGCGACCTCGCGGGCGGACTCCGCGTCCTGCTCCCGGGCGGCGGCCGCAGCCGGCCCGGACTTCGGGCTCTGGGCGTCGACGCCCACCGCGTCGATCACCCGGTCGACTCCGATCCCCTGCGTGAGCTCCATGATCGTCGCGATCGGGTCCTCGCGGTTGAAGTCGATGACCTCGGCGTTCTGCTCGAGGGCCTTCACCAGGCGGGTCTCGATCCCGTCCACGACGAGCACGCGGCCGGCGCCGTGCCGCTTGGCTGCCGCGATCGCGAACTGGCCGACGACCCCCGCGCCGAGGACGAGGACGGTGTCCCCGTCACCGACACCGGCGATCTCCGCGCCGAACCAGGCGGTCGGGTAGATGTCGGACAGCAGGATCGCCTGCTCGTCGCTGACCGCGTCGGGGATCCGGACCAGAGTGCTGGCCGCGTAGGGGATCCGGGCGTACTCCGCCTGCAGCCCGTCGACCGGGCCGGTGGCCGCGGGGCCGCCGAAGAAGCTCGTGCCCGCCTGCGCGCCGTTCGGGTTGGCGACGTCGCACTGCGCGTAGTACCCGCGGCGGCAGTACCAGCAGGCGCCGCAGCCGATGGTGGAGCAGACGACGACGCGGTCGCCGGAGGTGAAGCCGCGCACCGCGTCGCCGACGGACTCCACGACGCCGACCGCCTCGTGGCCGAGGATCGTGCCCTCGCGCATCCCGCTCATCGTCCCGCGGACGAAGTGCAGGTCGGTCCCGCAGATCGCGCTGCGGGTGATCCGGATCACCGCGTCCGTCGGCTCGGACACCTTCGGCTCCGCGACGTCGTCGAGCCGGATGTCCCCCACGCCGTGCCACACCACTGCCTTCATGCCCGTCCCCCTGTCCGCGGCCCCGCGTCGAGGTGTCGGGACCACCGGATGACCGGGCATCCCGACCCGACGTCGCCGGCGGCGAGCAGGACCGCCTCCACCCTCGGGCGTCGAGCGGCCCACCGCGACCCGAGGTGGGAGCCGGCGCCGGCCGGCGGACCCCGTGTCCTGGCGTCGTGTCGTCGCCCGCGGTGGCCGTCGGACGGCGTCGGGATCGGGATCGGGATGGGGGTCGGCGGCGATGGTCTCCTGCCGACATCGGCCACCGTCGCCACCCCGCACCGTGACCACCCGCCTCGACGACCCGGGGTAGGTGCGGCAGGAACACCTCGTGCAGGGTCGCCTCGTCGACCGTGACGTCGACGGTGAAGCGAGCGTTCTCCACGGAGTTCAGCGCGCAGTGCTTGACGGTGGTCATCGCGTTCGGCGCGACGCCGCGGTGCAGCGCCGCCCCGAACCCCCCGAGCAGGAGCGGGTCCTCGCCGTGGGTCTCCTGGATGCGGCCCCACGCGGGGTGCCGCGGCAGGTTGATGCAGATGCCGCCGAAGAAGTTGCCGTCCTGCGCGCGCAGCTCGAGGCCGATCGCCGTGCCGACCCGCTCCTCCAGCGACGGGTCCCAGGTCGCCCCGCGCGCCATCGCCACCGGGAACGCGGTCGACCGGCCGAGCACGACGCCGCGGGGTCCGTCCCCGAACCGGGAGCCGGGTATCCCGAGCCGGGGGACGGCGCCGTGGACGTAGGGCGTGTGGTTGTAGCCGCCCTGGACCATCCGCCGGAAGCCCGGCCAGAACGGCTCGTCCCCGTCGAGCAGGCCCAGCTTCTCCGCCGCGGTCAGCTGCCCCGCGAGCGCGGCGGCCTCGGCCCGGGCATCGCCCCCCGCCCGCACGCGCTCGGCCGCCGGCTCGAACCCGGTCGCGTCGGTCCCGTCCCCAGCGGCCACGGCCGTTGCCCGTCCTCGTCGATCGGCGCGGCTGCGGGCACCGGGGCGCGGGGGCCGACGACAGGGCGGGCCGCGGCGGGCGAACCCCGGACAGACCACCGGCCCGGCACCCTGGAGAGGGTGTCGGGCCGGTCGGTGCACCTGCGCGGCGCGTCCTGCTGTGGAGCCTGCGGTCAGGCGACCTGCGAGAGGGCGGACACCCCGCGCAGCTGCGCGAGCGCCGACTTCTCCAGCTGGCGGACCCGCTCGCGGGACAGCGAGTGCGACGTCGCGATCTCGGTCAGGGTCTTGAAGCGGCCGTCGTCCAGGCCGTACCGGGCCCGGATGATCGCGGCCTCCCGCGGCTCGAGGGCCTCGATCGCGCGGGACAGCTCGGCCCGGGCGAAGCGGTCCTCGACGTACTGCTCGGGGTCCTCGGCGTCGTCGTCGGCGACCAGGTCGCCGAAGGCGGTCTCCTCGTCGGAGCCCACGTGGACGTCCATGCTCACCGGGTCGCGGTCGAGCTTGGTCAGCCACGCCACGCGGTCGGCGTCGATCTCGAGCTCGAGCGCGACCTCCTCGTCGGTGGCCTCACGCCCCAGGTCGACCTCGAGCTTGGACCGCGTGCGGCGCACCCGGGCGGCCTCGTCGTGGACGTGCACCGGGAGGCGGACCAGGCGGCCCGTCTCCGCGACGCCGCGCGTCACGGCCTGCCGCACCCACCACGTCGCGTACGTGGAGAACTTGAAGCCCTTCTGGTAGTCGAACTTCTCGACCGCCCGGACGAGCCCGAGGTTGCCCTCCTGGATGAGGTCCAGCATCGGTAGTCCGGTGTAGCGGTACCGGCGCGCGATGGAGACGACCAGCCGCAGGTTCGCGGTGATGAACGTCTCCTTGGCGGCCTTGCCCGCGGTGGCGACGGTCTCGAGGTCGTCGGTGTCGAAACGCGTGTCGCCGTCGTTGAGGAGCTGGCGCGCGTACAGCCCGCTCTCGATCGCCTTGGCGAGCTCGACCTCCTTGGCGGCGTCGAGCAGCGGGTGCCGCGCGATGTCGTCGAGGTAGCGGCCGACCAGGTCGCGCTCGGGGACGGCCGACAGCGTGCCGGTGCGGCGCTCGTCGGCGGCCTCGGCCGCGTCGGACGGCTCGGTCGTGATGGTGCCGGTGGTCGTCGGCCGGGTCGCCGCCGTCGACCCCATGTGGTTGGCACTGTCGGCGGAGTCGAACCCGAAGTCGGTGTCGGTGTCGTAGGTCATGGTGATGCGGGCCACGATCTGGGCCCCTCTCTCTCGTCTGGCACTATCTGGTGCAACGAGCCCACCCCCGGTCGGATTCCGTTCCGGACTGAGGATCGGCTGAGAAAGCCCAGGTCGGGGCTCGCAATGGGTCGGCGGGCCCGTTCCCGGGTCCGTCCGCGCCCACGCCGGGCGCCCTGCTGGAGGTCCTCGTGCTGCTGGTCGGTCTGACCGGCGGCATCGCCGCCGGGAAGTCGACCGTCGCCGGTCGGCTGCGTGCTCGGGGTGCCCTCGTGGTGGACGCGGACGTCCTTGCCCGCGAGGTGCTGGCGCCCGGTGCCCCTGGTCTGGCCGAGGTGGCCCGGGTCTTCGGCGGCGAGCTCGTCGTGGACGGTTCCCTGGACCGTGCCGCGCTGGGCCGCATCGTCTTCGCCGACCCGGCCGCCAGGGCCAGGTTGGAGACCATCGTGCACCCGGTGGTGCAGGCTCGCTTCGCCGAACTGGTCGGCGCCGCGCCCGCGGACGCCGTCGTGGTGCACGACGTCCCGTTGCTCGTCGAGAACCATCTCACGCCCCGGTACCACCTCGTGGTCGTCGTCCACACGCCGGCGGCGGTCCGCGCCGAGCGCCTCGTCCGGGAGCGCGGCATGGCCCGGGTCGACGCCGAGGCGCGGATCGCCGCCCAGGCCACCGACGGGCAGCGGCGCGCGGCCGCCGACGTGTGGCTGGACAACAGCGGTGCCGCCGACGCGGTGCTCGACGAGGTCGACGCCCTGTGGTCCGACCGCCTGGTTCCCTACGAGGACAACGTGCGCCACCACCGCCGGACCCGGCGTGCGGACCGCGTCCACCTGGTCCCCCACGACCCCGCGTGGGCCGGGCGGGCCGCCCGCACCGCCGCCCGGATCGGCTGGACGATCCGGGAGCACCCCGCCGCGGCCGCCTGCACGGTCGAGCACATCGGGTCGACGGCGGTGGCGGGCCTCGCGGCCAAGGACGTCGTCGACCTGCAGCTCGCAGTCCCGTCCCTCGCGGTGGCCGACGAGCTCGAGCCGGCGCTCGCGGCGGCCGGCTGGGTCCGCTCGGTCGGCAACGACGCCGACCGCCCGAAGCCGTTCGAGCCGGACCCGGCCCGGTGGGCCAAGCGGTTCTACGGCGGCACCGACCCCGCGGTCGTCGTCCATCTCCACGTCCGGGCCACGGGCTCGGCCGGCTGGCGGTTCAGTCTGCTGTTCCGCGACTGGCTGCGCGGTGACGCCGAGGCCCGCCGCGCGTACGAGCAGGAGAAACAGCGGGCGGCCGCTGCGACCTCGGACACCGAGGCGTACGCCCTGGCCAAGGAGCCCTGGTTCGACGCGAGCCTGCCCCGCGCGCTCGCGTGGGCCGCGGCCACCGGCTGGTCCCCGCCGGCCTGACGCGCCGCCGGTCCGGGGTACCGCCGGCCTGGGCCAGC
>CAXSIB010000093.1:0-10062 GCA_964237095.1 uncultured Actinomycetales bacterium | reverse complement strand
CGCGAACGTCTTCCCGACCCCCGGCGCGGCCCCGAGGTAGACGCGCAGCTCACCGCGGTCGCCGTCCACGGTGTCAAACCCCCTCGGTCCGCACCGTCAGCGGGCCGCGGCGGCGAGGGCGATGTTCAGGGTGACCACGTTGACCCGCGGCTCGCCGATGAACCCGAGGGTGCGGCTCTGGGTGTGCGCGGCGACGAGCGCGGTGACCGCGGCCGTGGACAGGCCGGTGGCCTTCGCGACGCGGGCGACCTGGATCTGCGCGTAGGCGGGAGAGATGAAGGGTTCCAGGCCGGAGCCGGACGCGGTGAGGGCGTCGGCGGGGACGGCGGCGAGCGGGACGCCGTCCTCCTTCGCGACCTGCGCGCGGCGCTGCTGGACGGTCTTCAGCAGGTCGGCGTTGTCCGGGCCGAGGTTGGACGCGCCGCTCGCCGCGCCGTCGTAGGGGTCAGCGGGGTTGGCGGCCGGGCGGGTCTGGAACCACGTCGCGACCGCGGCTCCCTTGGCGGTGGCGAAAGACTCCCCGATGAGCGACGACCCGACGGTCTGCCCGCCGGAGCTGACGAGGGAGCCGTTGGCCTGGGCGTGGAAGGTGAGCTGGCCGATGCCGAGGATCAGCAGGGGGTACAGGACCCCGGTGATGACCGTCGCGACGAGCAGCGCGCGGAGCGCCACGAGGTGGCGCCGGAAGCCGTTGACGAGCATGGTGCCCATGGCCCTACCGTCCGATTCCGGGGATGAGGGTGACGAGGAGGTCGATCGCCTTGATGCCGACGAACGGCAGGACGAGCCCGCCGAGGCCGTAGATCGCGAGGTTGCGCCGCAGGAGCTGCCCGGCGGACACCGCCCGGTACTTCACCCCGCGCAGGGCCAGCGGGATGAGGAACACGATGATCACGGCGTTGAAGATGACCGCCGAGAGGATCGCGGAGTTCGGGGTCGACAGCCGCATGACGTTCAGCACGTGCAGGCCGGGATAGACCCCGACGAACATCGCGGGCAGGATCGCGAAGTACTTCGCGACGTCGTTGGCGATCGAGAACGTGGTGAGCGAGCCGCGGGTGATGAGCAGTTGCTTGCCGATCTCGACGATGTCGATCAGCTTGGTGGGGTCGGAGTCCAGGTCGACCATGTTCCCGGCCTCCTTGGCCGCGGATGTCCCGGTGTTCATCGCCACCCCGACGTCGGTCTGGGCGAGGGCGGGGGCGTCGTTGGTGCCGTCGCCGGTCATCGCGACCAGGCGCGCGCCCTCCTGCTCCTTGCGGATCAGGGCCATCTTGTCCTCGGGGGTGGCCTCGGCGAGGAAGTCGTCGACGCCGGCCTCGGCGGCGATGGCCTTCGCCGTGCGCGGGTTGTCCCCGGTGATCATGACCGTGCGGATGCCCATCGCGCGCAGCTCCGCGAACCGCTCGCGCATGCCCGGCTTCACGACGTCCTTGAGGTTGATGACCCCGAGGACCTCCGCGCCAGTGACCGTGTCGCCGTCGAGGTGTCCGCGGGCGACGACGAGCGGGGTGCCGCCTTCACCGGAAATCTGGTCGACCGCCTCATCCGCGGCCACTGAGGCTCGCCCCCCGCCGGCGGTGACCCAGGCGGCGACCGAGGCGGCGGCGCCCTTGCGGACCGCGGTGAGGCGGCCGTCGATCGGGAGGTCGACTCCGCTCATCCGGGTCTGCGCGGTGAACGGCACGATCGTCGCGTCGCGCAGGTCGGTGATCGCCCGGGTGGGGCGGTGGTAGGCCCCGGTGGCGAGGGTCACGATCGACCGGCCCTCGGGGGTCTCGTCGGCCAGGCTGGACAGCATCGCGGCCTCGGCGAGGTCGCTGTCGGACAGCCCGGAGACCCCGACGAAGTTCGCGGCTTGCCGGTTGCCGAGGGTGATGGTGCCCGTCTTGTCCAGCAGCAGCGTGGACACGTCCCCGGCGGCCTCCACGGCACGCCCGGACATCGCGAGCACGTTGCGCTGCACGAGACGGTCCATCCCGGCGATCCCGATCGCGGACAGCAGGGCTCCGATCGTGGTGGGGATCAGGCACACCAGCAGCGCCACCAGCACGGGAATGGACTGGGGGGCCCCGGAGTAGATCGCGAACGGCTGCAGGGTGACCACGGCGAGCAGGAAGATCAGCGTGAGGCTGGCCAGGAGGATGTTCAGGGCGATCTCGTTGGGGGTCTTCTGCCGGGATGCCCCCTCGACGAGGGCGATCATCCGGTCGACGAACGTCTCGCCCGGCTTGGAGGTGATCTTCACCACGACCCGGTCGGACAGAACCCGGGTGCCGCCGGTGACCGAGGACCGGTCGCCGCCGGACTCCCGGATCACCGGCGCGGACTCCCCGGTGATCGCGGACTCATCCACGCTGGCGACCCCCTCGACGACGTCACCGTCACCGGGGATCACCTGCCCGGCCTCGACGACCACGAAGTCCCCGAGGGTAAGGGACGCCGCAGACACCTCCGTCTCGTCGACCCGGTCGGTGGCCCCGCCAGGCGCCCAACCGGTGAGCTTCCGGGCTGTCGTCTCCGTCCGCGACCGGCGCAGGGTCTCCGCCTGGGCCTTGCCGCGGCCCTCGGCGACGGCCTCGGCCAGGTTCGCGAACACCACGGTCAGCCACAGCCACACCGCGATCAGCCACACGAAGGTGCTGGCGTGGATGAGGGCCTCGACGGTGGTGTAGACCGCGCCGACCTCCACGATGAACATCACCGGGTTACGGATCAGCGTGACCGGGTTCAGTTTAGCCACCGCCAGGGGCAGCGCCTTGACCAGCTGGGCGGGGTCGAGCAGACCCCTACCCCGCTTCGGAGCCGGCGGCGGGGTCACCGCCGGCGTCAGGGGCGCCGAAGCGGGCGTGGACAGGGTTGAGGCGGTCATGACAGACCCTCCGCGAGGGGACCGAGGAACAGAGCAGGGATGTAGGTCAACGCGATCAGAACGACCACCACCCCGAGGAGTAGCCCGACGAACAGCGGGCTGTGGGTGGGCAGGGTCCCGGTCGTCTCCGGGACCTTCGACTGCCGCGCGAGGGAGCCGCCCAGGGCGACCGCGAACGCGATCGGGAGGAACCGGGCGAGGAGCATGCACAGCCCGAGGGTGACCTGATACCACCGGTCGGTCACGGTGAGCCCGGCGAACGCCGACCCGTTGTTGTTGCTCGCCGAGGCGTAGGCGTAGAAGATCTCGGTCAGCCCGTGCGCCTGGCTGCTCTTCGACCCGGGCAGGTTGCCCGACGCGGAGTTCAACAGCGCCCCGAGCTGGCCCTTCTGGGCGATGGTGGACCCCGCCCCGACCAGCACGAAGAATGGCGTCGTGAGGATGTAGAGGCTGGCCAGCTTGATCTCCCGGGCGCCGAGCTTCTTCCCCAGGTACTCCGGGGTCCGCCCCACCATCAGCCCGGCCACGAACACCGCGATGACCGCGACGCTGAGGATGCCGTAGATTCCGGACCCCACCCCGCCGGGGGCGATCTCACCGGTGACGATGTCGAACACCGTCCCGCCGCCCCCGAGGGCGGTGAAGCTGTCATGGAAGGAGTTCACCGCCCCGGTGGAGGTCAGCGTCGTGGACGCGGCGAAGATCGAGCTGGCGGGGACCCCGAACCGCAGCTCCTTGCCCTCCATCGCCTGACCGACCAGCTGGGGGACCGTGCCGTGGTGAGCGGTCTCCGCCCAGTCGATCAGGGTGATCATCGCGACCCAGATGGACACCATGGTGGCCAGGATCGTGATCCCCTGGCGGCGGTCGCCGACCATCACCCCGAACGTCCGGGTCAGGGAGAACGGCACGACCAGCAGCAGGTAGATCTGGAACAGGTCCGACACCGCGTTGGGGTTCTCGAACGGGTGTGCGGAGTTCGCGTTGAACGGGCCGCCGCCGTTGGTGCCGATTTCCTTGATCGCCTCCTGGCTGGCGATCAGGCCACCGGGCAGAGTCTGCTTTTGTCCGGCCAGGGTCGTGAGGTCGGTGAACACGTGCAGGTTGTCCACCACCCCCGCGGCCAGCAGCACGACCGCGGCGACCACCGCGAGCGGCAGCAGGATCCGCAGCACGGCCCGGGTCATGTCGACCCAGAAGTTCCCCAGCCGGTCGGTGCGGGACCGGGTGAACCCGCGGATCAGGGCGACCGCCGCGGCGATCCCGACGGCCGCGGACAGGAAGTTCTGCACCGTCAGGCCGGTCGCCTGGGAGACGATCGACATCGTCGACTCACCGGAGTAGGACTGCCAGTTGGTGTTCGTCACGAACGACGCCGCGGTGTTGAACGCCACCGCGGGACTGACCCCCGGGAACCCGCCGGTCAACCCCAGATGGGACTGGGCGCGTTGGATCCCGTACAGCAGCAGCACCCCGACCACGGAGAACGCCAGCAGGCTGCGCAGGTAGGTCGACCACCGCTGGTCCGCGTCCGGATCGACCCCCATCGCCCGGTACACCACCCGCTCGACCCGGCCATGACGGGCCGCCATGAACACCCGGGCCATGTAGTCCCCGAGGAACTTCCACGACAACCCCAGGGCCGCGACGAGGACCGCGAACTCCGCCAAGCCCGCCACCCAGTCCGCCATCAGCCCCACCCCTGCCCGTTGACCACTGTCGTCATCAGAACCGGTCCGGGAACAGCAGCGCGACGACCATCAACGCGGCCACCAACACCGCGACCCCCAGGGCGATCACCTCGGGATAGCTCACAGCTTCTCCAGCCCACGCACGACCAGAGCAAGCACAGCGAACACGGCAACCACGAGTAGCACGTAGACCAGATCGGCCACGGACCTTCCCTTCCCGGCAGGAGACAGACGCTCCAGGCTGCACCCCCAGCTGACGGCGACGGCACCGTCCTGACAGGTCGTTTACGGCTTTGCCACCGATCCTTACGAAATCTTGATGCGGACCGCCGGCCGGCCGGCGCGCTCAGCTCCCCCGTGACACCCGCTCGTGGGCAGGTCCACACTCGCTCCGTGGGAGCATCGGACATGAGGGCGTTGGACATGGTGTACCCGTCGGGTGCCGATCGGGCCGCGGTCGTGGACCGTCTGCACCGCGCGCACACCGACACTCAGCTCAACCGAGCAGAATTCACCGACCGGGTGGTCGCCGCCGCGGCGGCACAGACCCGCGAAGAGCTGCGGGTGCTGACCATCGACCTCCCGCCGGACCCAGACGAGCAGATCGACGGGTCAGCCCCCGGGCACAGCGACCGGGTCATCGACCCTCTCCTCCGCCGGCGCGGCTGGACCGAACTGAGCCGACGCGGCCACGCCGGCTGGATCACCTTCCTGGTCACCGGCTCCACCCTCTGGGTCAGGTCCACGGTGCACACCGGGCGCCCCGGCGTGTTCTGGCCTGTCGTGGTCGTCGCCTGGACGGTCATCTTCCTCACCCCCCGCACGCCCACCCACTCCATGCTCGAGCCACAGCCGACCAGCACCGACGACGACGGGTGCGCCGGCTCGCGGCGCCGCGGCCACGGAGCTGTCAGCCATGTCGGGATCGTCCACCAAACCCTCGATCGCTGACCGGGTGCATCGCTGTGTCACCCACAACGCAGGTGCACGGCGGTCGACTCCTCACCGCCCCTACCGGCCAGCCCTCGTACAAGGTGTCCAGGACGGTGCGGAGCCGGAGTCCGGTGGACGATCACCGTCGAACAGCAGCTCGACGGAGCCGACAGTGGTCCCGGGCAAGCACCACCACCCTGGCGAGGGTTCGGGTCGAGGGCAGCAGGCCGCGAGTCCGGGCGCGATCTGTGATCGGCCCGATCCCGCTCCGCCGCGTAGCTACCCATGCCCACTCCCCGGTCAGAACCACACGACACCTCGTCAGGTCTGCGTTACTCCGCGGCGGCGACCGGCGCGCGGTCAAAGCCCCGTCGGGCCCTTCGATCGGACAGCCACCATCGACAACCACCGCGGGATCGGTCAGCCCCCGAAGTGTGTAACTTTTGGACATCATGGTGACGGACGTGGGCGCTGGCGGTCCTGACCCAGCCGGCGCCCGGGCCGGTGCCGCGCCGGCGAACTCGACGCTACGGGGTCGGCGCTCCGGCGGCGGGAACGGGATGTTGCCGGCCGGTCCTGGTGGGGCCGCCCCGAGCGGGGTCGCGGGGTTGACCCTGGGGGCGTTGGGGGTGGTGTTCGGGGACATCGGGACGAGCCCGTTGTACGCGGTGCAGACGGTATTCACCGCTGACCACCATGCGGTCGGGACCAGTCCCGGAGAGGTGTACGGGATCATTTCCCTGATTTTTTGGGCCGTCACGATCGTGGTGTCGGTGAAGTACGTGACGTTCATCCTCCGCGCCGACAACGACGGGGAAGGGGGGATCATGGCCTTGACCGCGCTGCTGCAGAAGCAGCGGTTCCGCAGCTTCGGCGCGAAGGTGCTGCTGGTGACCCTGGGGATCGTGGGGGCGTCGTTGTTCTACGGCGACGGGATCATCACCCCGGCCATCTCGGTGCTGTCCGCGGTCGAAGGGCTGAAGGTCCCCGCGCCGCAGCTGGGCTCGTTCGTGATCCCGATCGCCCTGGTCGTGCTCACGGTGCTGTTCGTGGTCCAGCACTTCGGGACCAGCCTGGTCGGGCGGCTGTTCGGCCCGGTGATGGTCGCCTGGTTCCTGATCCTCGCCGCCGCCGGGGCGGGGGAGGTGGCCCGGGCCCCGGGGATCCTGCGGGCGCTGTCCCCGACGTACGGGGTGGCGTTCATCGCCGACCACGGCACGGTCGCGTTCATCGCTCTCGCGTCGGTGGTGCTCGCCATCACCGGCGCGGAAGCCCTGTACGCCGACATGGGCCACTTCGGGGCGCCGGCGATCCGGCGGGCCTGGTTCTTCCTGGTGTTCCCGGCGCTGACTTTGAACTACCTCGGCCAAGGGGCGCTGGTGCTCCACTCACCCGCGGCCGTGGACAACCCGTTCTTCTTGATCTTCCCCGGGTGGGCGCAGCTGCCGATGGTGGCACTCGCGACGGTCGCCACGGTCATCGCCAGCCAGGCGGTCATTTCCGGGGCGTTCAGCGTGAGCCGGCAGGCGGTGCAGCTCGGGGTGCTCCCCCAGCTGACGATCCGGCACACCTCCGCCCGGGAAGAGGGCCAGGTGTACGTGCCGGGGATCAACTGGGGTCTGTTCGTGGCCGTGGTCGCCCTCGTCGTCGGGTTCGGGTCCTCCGCGCGGCTCGCGTCGGCGTACGGGGTCGCGGTCACCGCGACCTTCCTCCTCAACACGACGTTGTTCCTCGCGGTCATCCGGGTCATCTGGCACCGGCCCTGGTGGCTGGTGGCCCTCGGCGCGGTGGGATTCGGCATCATCGAGATGGCGTTCTTCGCGGCCAACTTCACCAAGGTCGTCCACGGTGGGTGGCTGCCGCTGGCCGTGGCCGCCGCGGTGTCCACGGTCCTGCTGACCTGGCAGCGGGGCCGGCGGATCGTGACCCGCAACCGGACCGCGAAGGAGGGGACCCTCGACGACTTCGCCGACCGGGTCCGCGGCCTGGATCCCCCGGTGACCCGGGTCCCCGGGACCGCGGTGTTCCTCAACGCCAACGCGGCCACGACACCGCTGGCGTTGCGGGCCAACGTCGACGCCAACCACGTCCTCCACGACCAGGTGCTCATCTTCTCGATCGTCTTCGACAAGGTCCCCCACGTCCCCGCCGAGGACCGGCTTGTCGTCCACGACCTCGGCCACCGCGCCGCGGGGATCACCCACCTCACCGCCCACTTCGGGTTCGCGGACTCCCCCGACGTGCCCGCAGCGCTGCGCGGGGCCACCGGCCATGACCTTCCCGCCGGCGTCGACATCGACCACGCCGTCTACTTCCTGTCCCGGATGACCCTGGTCCGTACCAACGCCCCCGGGATGCCCCGCTGGCAGAAACGGCTGTTCCTCACCGTCGCCCACAACGCCGCCAACCCGACGGACTACTTCGGCCTTCCCACCAACCGCACCATCAGCATGGGCGCCCAAGTCGAAATGTGACCCGCTCTCCAGCGGTTGTGGGCCTGTAGGAACAACGGTGTCGATCCGATGTAGTGGGCCGTCGGAAAGGGCGGCCCGGGAGGGACTGGTCATGACCGAGACGACAACAGCCGAGCTGAGCTCGGCGGACGGTGACCGCGAGATCGCGGAGGCGCTGATGCGTCGGGCCGGGTGGAGGGGATGAGCCTGGTTGGCCCGGGTGGACTGCTGACCAGGAGTGACGAAGACGGTGGGCGAGACCGCGTTGGAAGCAGAGCTGACCGACCACCTGGGCTAAGAGCCCCACGAGTGGGGGGCACGGGGCAACACCCAGAACGGTACCCGGACCAAGACGGTCAGATCGAGGTTAGCCCAGTCGCACCCGGGGCCCCCGCGGTCGCGACGCCACCAACGACGGCTAAGATCGTGCGGGAGCGGCAGCGACGCCTCGTCGGGTCGACGACCTGGTGGTGTCACTGGTCGCGAAGGGCCTCACGACCGGGGAGGTCCAGGCGCGCCAGGCCGAGGTGTACGGCAGCCAGGCGTCCCGGGAAACGATCTGCACGATCACCGATCGGGTCGGCGACGGCATGGTCGAGTGGGGAGGACTGGCCCCTGGACCAGATTTACCCGGTGGTGTTCATCGACGCGATCATGGTCAACGTTCGTGACGGGCAGGTCGCGAACCGGCCGATCTATACCGCGGTCGGGGTCACCGTCGACGGTGAACGCGACATCCTCGCCCCGGTGGGCCGGCGCAGGTGGGTTGTAGAAGCCCTCGATCCACTCGAAGATCGCCGCCGCGAGCTCCGAGCGAGTGACCCGGGCCCGGCGGTCGAGCAGCTCTCGTTGCATCGTCGACCAGAACGACTTCATGAGGCCGTTGTCGACGCTTGAGGCGACCCGGCCCATCGACTCGAGCAGGCCGGCCTCGCGAAGTCGGTGGTCGAACACCCAGGACGTGTACTGGGTGCACTCAACCGATCAGTGCAACACCCTCGATGATCTCCTCGGAGGTGGGCATGGCGAAGATCGGTCGGCCGGAACCTTCCGTCGCACCGATGAAGTGGCGTCGTGGTCGGGTCGATCAGAGGAGTTCGTCGGTGTCGGTGTAGCCGTCGGGGGAACCAGTTCCGGATCACCTCGGGCGCGCATGCGGCGACGGTCGTGGAGGTCGGAGGGCCGGGTCCGGGAGTACACCGTCGACGGCCGGCCCGCGCTGCCGCCCTACGCGGTGGGCGCGAGGTGCGACGGCGCGCACGGGGCGCCGCTGATCCCGCGGCCCAACCGCCTCGGTGACGGCCGCTAAACCTTCGCCGGGGTCGACACCAGGCCGCGCTGACCGAACCGGACAAGCACAACGCGATCCACGGGTTCCTGTGGTGGCGGTCGTGGCAGCTGGTCGAGCGTGACGCGGACCGGGTGGTGGTCGCGACCGGGCTGCGCCCGTTGACCGGGTACCCGTTCAGCGTCGACGTGGCCGTCGAGTACCGGCTGTCCGAGGAGGGGCCGGGGTGGCGACGACCGCGACCAACGTCGGTGACCCCATCTGCCCGTACGGCGGCGGCCAGCACCCGTATCTGTCTCCTGGGGACGGCCTCGTTGATGACTGCACGCTCGTCCTTGACGCGGCCACCCGGATCGTGACCGACGCCGACCTGCAGCTGCCCGTCGGGCGGGAACCGGTCGAGGGCACCGTGTATGACTTCCGCGACGGCCGACGGCTCGGGGACCTGCGCGTGGACTACGCGTTCACCGATCTCGCCCGTGACGGCGACGGCCGGGCCTGGGTGCGCCTGCACCGCCCCGGCGGGTCGACCGCCGAGACCTGGGTCGACGAGCAGTACCCGATCGTGGAGCTGTACACCGCGGACACCCTCGCCCCGGCGCGGCGGCGCCGCAAGGTCGACATCGCGCTCGGCGCCGAGCGCATCGGCCTCCTCGGCCTCGCCCGACCCCGCGTCGCCGCGGTGCTCCTGCTGCTCCTGGCGGTCGGTGCCGCCTTCGGGGTGGCGCGCCTCAAGGTCGACGACTCGTTGAGCCAACTGTTCCGCTCGGACACCCCGGAATTCCACCGGTTTGAGGACGTGACGCGGCGCTTCCCCTCGAACGA
>CAXSIB010000092.1:0-10228 GCA_964237095.1 uncultured Actinomycetales bacterium | reverse complement strand
CCCGACACCGGTTCACACGCGCGCAGTGCCCCCACCCGTCGCTGCCCCAGCAGGGGTGCTGGCCCCGGCGGGGCTGCTGCCCCGCCTCCGCCCGACCACCGCCCGCCCCACCGCCGGCTGGCGGGCCCGGGTCCACACCTGGACCGGCGGCCGGGTCACTCCCGCCCCGTCGGCGGCTGAGACCCGCCACCGCGACCTGGTCGCCGCCGTCCAGACGCGGCTGGACGGGCCGGCCCTGATCGCGGTGGTCAACCCCAAGGGCGGCGCGGGCAAAACCCCCGCCACCCTGTGCGTCGCCGCCACCTACGGGGCCTACCGCGGGTCAGTCGTCGCCTGGGACGACAACGAGACCCGCGGCACCCTCGGAATGCGCGCCCTCGCCGACCCAGCCGACCCCACCGTCCGCGGGCTGCTCGCCGACCTCGACCGCTTCCAGCAGCCATCGGCCCGGGTCGGGGACCTCGCCGCCTACCTGCGCCCGCAGGGCGGGGCCCGATTCGACGTCCTGGCGTCGGACACCGATCCCGCCCGGATGGAGCAGTTCGGCGCAGAGCAGTTCACCCGGGTCTGCGACGTCCTCGCCCGCTTCTACGCCCTGACGGTGGTCGACACCGGCAACAATGTCCGCGCCGGGAACTGGCAGGCCGCCGTCGACGCCGCCGACCAGCTGCTGCTGGTGTCCACCTACCAGCGGGATGCGGCGGTCACGGCCAGCTGGACCCTCGACCACCTCCACGCCACCGGCCGCGGCCACCTCGCCGACCGGGCGGTCACCGTTCTCTCGGCGGCCACCCCCACCACCGACCGGCGCACCCGCACCGAGCTCCGCGCCCACTTCGCTACCCGCACCCGGACCGTGGTCGAGATCCCCTACGACCCCGTCATCGCCGACGGCGAACACCTCGACCTGCATGCCCTCCGACCCGCCACCCGCAACGCCTGGCTCGAAGCCACCGCCGCCCTCACCACCGGACTCGTCCGGTGACCAGGGAGGGCGGCGATGCGGTACTCGTGCTCCCGGCAGGGGTTCGGTGTCCCCCACGGGTGCTACCGGCGGCGTGCTCCGACGGTGAGGCCATGATCACGGCGCCCTGACCGTGCCACGATGTGCCTTCATTGAGGCCATCGGAGGGAGCGCACCGAACATGACGGCAGGCGACAGCCCAGCCGCTGGTGACGGTGACCCGCCTGAAAACCTGACCCTCGCCCAGAAGATCGACCGGGTCTGGCTGACCATGCACCCGAAGGACCGCGGCCCCTGGACCTACCCGGAGGTCGTCGCCGGCGTGAAGGCTCTCGGCGTCACGGTGTCCGCGAGCTACCTGTGGCACCTCCGCAACGGCGTCCGCACCAACCCGACGGTCAACCAGATCGAGGCCCTCGCAACCTTCTTCCACGTGCCGGTGAGCTACTTCTTCGGCACCACCGCCGAGGTCGAGAACGTCGACGCGCAACTGGTCCTCGTCGAAGCCATGCGCTCCCCCGAACTCCGCGATCTCGCCCTGCGGGCCTCAACCCTCAGCCCGGCGGGGATGCGGGCCATCGCCCACATGATCGAGGACATACAGACCGTTCAGGGCATGTCCACCCGGCGTGACAAGAGTCGGAAGCCGGCTGAGCTACCACCGCTGCCCGAGTCCGAAGGTGGTGACACCGAGTCGTGACCTGTCTCTCACCTCATAACGTGGGTAGCGCTGACAGCGCCGCGTCGGCGGGGAGGGGTGCGATGAGGTTCATCGGTGACCGCGACACGGAGGCCTACTACGAGGCGCTGGTCGACGCGATCGACGTCCCCCGGCCGTTTTCCGTCCGGAGGCTCGTCGCTGCGGTGGCCCGTCAGCACGGGTGTGAGATCGCCCTCGAGCCGCTGCCACCGGAGTTCGGCCCGGAGGTGTCCGGTTCGGTGCGCCGGTTCGGCGCCGGATACCTCATGCAGCTTCCCGTCGAGGCTGAGTCGTGGTGGGTTCCTGGTCCGGCCGCCCACGAGGTCGCGCACATCGTCTGCGGGCATGTGCCAAGCGACGGTCAACTGACCACCCGGCTCCACGACACCGTCCGCGCGTACTCCCCGATCGTCCGCGACGCGGAGGCGGACTGGGGTCCGATGTTCCGGTGCGACCTGTCTGCCGACGTCGAACAGGAGGCCGAGTACGTCGCGTCGCTGCTGGTCAGCCGCATCGAACAGCTCCACTCCCGTAATCGGTTCACCTCCCCGGCGCCGACCGGGGACGTGGTCGACCGCTTCACCCGCGTCCTCGGGAGCCGCCGTGACCGGCGCCGTTGAGGTCCTCCATGGGGTGCTCTCGGCGGCCCTGTTGACCTGGGCGGTCTGCAACCACAACCTGTGCCGCCACCGCGACGCCAACCAGGCGTTGTGGGTGGCCATGACCGCCATCGGGACCGGCGAGGCCCTTCATATCGAGTGGCTGTACCGGCGGATCGACGTGGCCGCAGGCCCGGGGTGGGCCACCGTGGCCTGCCACTCCGCCGGCCTGATCGGTGCGGTCGCCGTCCTAGATCTCCTGCACGACCTGCTCGAGGGATCCCGCCGGACCCGGCTGGTCAACAGCACCCTCGGGGTGGCTGCGCTCACCACCGCGGCGCTGCCGTGGATCATCGCACCACCCCGTGGTGTTCCCGCTGCGCTCGTCCCGTACCCCACCTACTACGACTTCACCTGGCGGTCGGCGCTGCACTGGTCGGCGTTCCTGGCCTACCTCGGGTGGGCGCTCGCATCGACGTCGTTCTGCTGCGCCCGCCACGCCCGAGGCGACGACGTGGTGCCGCGGGGTCGGACCGGGCTGCGTCTGATCAGCGCCGGCACCGCCGTTGGGCTGCTTTATGTCGCCGGTCATGGGCTGGTGGAACTGGCCTGGTGGCACCACCGCGGCGCCCCCCTCGCCCGGTTCGACGCCGTGATGGACGCGGTCACCCTCGGTCCGGCGATCGCGACGATCGCTCTCGGGGCGGTGTGGCAGCCGCTGTGCGCCATCAAAGACACAGCCATAGGCCGCCGCGCCGTCTGGGTGACCCGCCGGCGACTGAAGGTCCTCCGCCCGTACTGGGAGCTCATGGTGGCCGCGATGCCCGACCTGTCCCCGTTCCCCGAGTTCGTCCGCGACCCCGAGGCCAGCCCCGACCGTCTCGGCTGGCAGCAGGCCCGGATCGTCACCGAGATCTACGACGCCATGCGTCGCCTCGTCCCTTACGTCACCGACGAGGATCGGGAGATGATCCGCATCGAGGTGGCCCGCCACCACCTGCACGGTCGCGACGCCCGAGCGGCGGTCGACCACATCTGCACCCGTCTCAGCGTCCGCCGTCGCGCGACCGCCGCACCCCCGGCTGGGACTGCCCGTGAACCCGTACTGCCCGCGGCCAACACAGCCGCCGCCGCGGCGCGGGTCGCCGACGATCTGCGCCGCGTCCATCGTCGTCGGGTCGCCCGAACGGTCACCGTCGTGCTCGGGGGATCAGCGTGAGCGTCCCGGAGACCGCAGCCATCGGCACGCCCACCCTGCTCGAGCCGGTCTACCTCCAGCACGTCGAGACGGTCTACCGCGACCTCGTCATGAGCCGGTTCGTGTTCGAGTCCCGCCTCGGTCACCACCTGGCCTTCGTCCGGACCTTCGCCTCCCCGACCGTGGCCGGGCTGCTTTCCCACACCGGTCAGCTCGAACGTGAACCGCACCGGCGGGCCACCGACACCGCGCTATTCATGTACGAGCTGATCCACCACGGCCTGGACTCCCCCACCGGCCGGCGGGTTGTCGACCGGCTCAACCAGATGCACCACCGGTGGACCATCACCAACGACGACTACCGCTGGGTCCTGGGCACCTTCGCCGTCCTCGGCACCCAGGTCATCGACCGGTACGGCTGGCGTCCCATGACCGACGACGAACGCCAGTGCACCGTCGACTGGTACCGCGAGCTCGGCACCCGGATGGGCGTCGTCGACATCCCCGCGACCTACCCCGAGTTCGAGCGCTTCTTCCGCGACTACGAGCTCACTCACCTGCGCCGAACCGACACCGGCGATCGGCTCATGGCCGTCACCCGCGGCGTCGCCCTCAGCCCCGTCCCGCGGCTGCTGCGCCCGGCGGTGCTCGTGCTGGCGTCCGTGGTCGTCGACGAACCCGCGCGCAGCGCCGTCGGCCTCCCCACCCCCGGCCGCGCCACCATTGCTGCTGTCCACGCTGCCCTCCGTCTCCGCGGTGTGAGGCAGCGGCGCATGACGACCACCCCACCGGCGTGGTTCATCCCCGGCGAGTCCCACGAGGACTACCCGAACGGCTACACCGTCGACGATCTCGGCCCACGCGGCGACGCCCAGTAGCTACCCGCATCGCATCTGGCATACTCTTCCACGCATGATCCCTACTGGGGACCAGCGTGACGGCAGGACGACGAGCAACGAGCCCTGACCCGACGGTCCCGTTTGTGGAGGAGGTGGCGTGGCACACGGCGTGTCGAGGCCTACATCGCGTTTTGCTGCAAATCCAAGTGTCATGGTTCTGCCCATGGGACGAGGAAAGCCAGGAGCGGGCCGGCCGAGCAGAGGTGACCGTTGGCCGGTCTACACGCGACTGCCACGACACGTCGCTGACCGGTTCCAGGCAGAGGCTGAGCGCCTCAACGTCAGCTACAACGACCTGCTTGCTAGTTGTGCGGCTGAGCACTACGGGCTGCCGCTTCACCTGCCGTCAGATCGAGACGACGAGGACCAGCTGCCGCTGAGTGCTTGACGGCCCCGACGGACCGGTCAGACGACCGAGTCCGTGACATGACGAAGCCCCACACCCCGAAAGACTTTGGCCGGTCAGGTGGGTGCAGGGCTCCGTAGAGGTACAGGAGGAGACATTACCCGACCTCGTCGGGTTGAGCACGGACGTCCCCACGCCGCTATTTCGGCGTGCCGCGAGTCTGCTGCCCCACCCCCTCGACTGACGCGTAGCCGGCGCCTGCTGCGCCGGTGACCGTGCCGGCGGCCGCAGGCCGCCGTCCGCGTTCCTCGACATCCTCGACAACCCCGGGTCGTCCGGTCGAGACTCGCCGGGCCGCGTCCTGGGATCTGCTCGCCGCAGTCAGGGAGCGGACCCGTGCCGATCGCCGCGCGCGGGCGTTGCGGACGTCGGGGAACGGTCCCCGCCCGGGTCAGCGGCCCAGGACCGCTCTGTGGGCGGCGGTCCCGGCGGGGTACCGGCCGGCGGGCAACCTGTCGCACTGGCTGGGCGCGGTGTCCGACGCCGCCCACGCCGGGCACCGCTCCGACGCCGCTGAACGCCGCGTCGCCCTCGCGTGGGTGCTGGCGAAGCACACCGACTGGGGCACGTGCACCAGCCGGTGTGGGTGGGCGCTGCTCGCCGACCGGGGCGGGGTGTCCTACCGCACGGTGGCCCGGTTCCTGGCCTGGTTGCGCGCCGAGCGGCTGCTGGCGGTGGTGTCGACCGGGCGCACCGGAGCCCTGACCCGCCCCATGGCCCTCACGACACCCCCACCCGCCGCCGGGGGCTCCGGCGGCCCGGAGACGGCCCACGAGGCCAGCGGCAACGAGGCCGCGGTGTACGTCCTGCTCGAGCCGGTCCCCGCGCCCCGGCCGTACCAGCCCCCCGATCCGGGGCTGGTGGGCCTGGACCCCCGCTACGCCACCGGCGAGCTGACCGTCGACGACGACGGCCGCGCCATCGAAACCCGCACCCTCGGCCCCCTCACCGTCGACGACCCCCGTCTGACTGTGGACGAAGTTGGCACCCCCTATAGGTCACCTCTGGTGACTAGCCAGAACACGCACCCGCCCGCACACCCGCGCGCGTGCACCACCTGCCGCCGGCCAGTCAAGAACCCGCTTCGCGTGGATTCGGGCCCTCCGGGCCTGCCGTCGACGAACAAGACCCGGCCGAACCGGCACCCCGTCACCGGCGGTGACGGTGCAGGTCAGGGCACCGGAAACCTTCCTGACCCCACCGAGCCCGTGGTCTGTGAGCGGTGTCACGCCACCCGCTGGGCCCGGCATGTTCCGGCCTCGACCGCCGCCGATCGGCTGGCGCTGGCCGACCGGCTCCGCCACGACGCACCGCCGCTGGCCTGGGTCGGGTCCGCCCGGCGGGTGCGGTGGCTGCTCCGGGACTTCCTCCACGCCGGGTGGACCGCCGAGGACCTCCTCCACGCCCTCGACACCCACCCCGAAACCGGCCCCTACGCCTACGCCACCTCCGCGCCCGGCACCCGGGGCGGGCTCCGCAACCCCGCCGGGTGGGTCCTCCACCGCCTCAAGCCCTGGCGGCAGGCCGACGGGATCCCTGTCGCGCCGTTCAGCCGGACCCACGCCGCCGCGCTCGCCGCCCGCCGCGCCGAACACGCCGCCCAGGTCGGCGCCGACCGGCGCACCACCACCGCCGCCACCGGACCCACCGCGGGCTACCGGACCGCCCGCGCGGCCCAGGCCCGTACGCATCGGACACCCCCCGGTGACCGCCCGCCCAACTCCGCCGGCCGAACAGCCGATCACCCCACTGTTCGCCGGCGGTGACCCGGGGCACGATCACCACCGTGGTGATCTTCCTGACCCCCGCCACCCGGCCCGCCTGCCGAGACTGCACCCACCCCTGGGACATCCACCAGCACTACCGCCCCGGCACCTCCTGCTCCGCCGCCGACTGCACCTGCCACCGCTACCGCACCCCCCGGTGGGGCCACCGACCCCCGCCGCCGCGCCGACGCCGCTGACCAACCCGAACGACCCGCACCCGCCATCCACCTCGACCCGCGACCACAGTGAGACCGCCACCCGGCCCTGCCCGGCCACCGGTCACAGACCGCGAGCACCCGGCCGCCGACCACCCCCCACCGAAGGAGACCCCGATGGCGTGGCAGAAACTTCCCGGCAGCAAGAACGTGTACCTCCACAGCCGGTCCGGCGCCGTCGCCTACGGCAGATCCGAACACGAACTCACCCCCCTCGGCACGATCAGACGGATCCGCCTCGGACAGTTCGAAGCCCACGGCCTCGACGACCAGCTCCTGCTCAACCCCGCCGGCGACGACCCCCGCCACTTCGACGACCCCATCCAGGCCGCCACCGCCCTCGTCGCCTCCGAGCCCTACCTCCTCCCCACCCCACCCCCCGCCTGAACCGGCCCTCCACCGGCAGGCCCCGCGGGCGGACGACAGGTGAGGACCCGGCCGGCCTGCGGGGGTCAGTGACCACCGGGCGTGGTCCTGAACCGAACCGGCTCCACTACCCTCCAAGTCGGTTCGGCGGTTACCGCAGGTCCCGGGCCCGCTACGCTCGGCCTGTCCTCGGGGGCGACGCCAGGCGCTCGGCTGTCGCCCCCGAAGACCCACCCCGAATCGCCGGTTCCCGGCCGACGTCCCCGTGACACGCTGACCCGTCCCCCGCCGGTCCCGCCCCGAACCGTGGATGACGCCGGACCGAGGCTCCCGTGCCGGCGTCGGCTGCCCGCCCTCCCGGGAGGTTCACCGGTAGCGTTGATCACGTCACTCAGCGTTTGACGCTCAGTGGTCGGTTGACGCACGGGACGACCCGAGACCGCTGGTGGCCCGGTCGCCGACACCCGACGCCAGTGCGTCGCGCCGGGTACGGCGACCACCCCTTCTCCGCGTCGACTCGTGGACACGCCCGGATCACTTCTGCGGTCCGGCCGTGTCCGACGTCGGCTCGAGAGGTCGGGTGGCGCGGGCGACGAGCGCGGCGGCGACCTCACCGACTGCGGTCCCGCGGCGGTGGGAGGCCCCGCGCAGGAACTCCCACGCCTGTCCGGGGGTGCAGCGGCGGTCGTGGACGATTACCCCGACGGCTTGGTCGATGACCGCCCGGGCGGCGAACGCGGTCTGCAGCTGCCCGTCGAGTCGGGCTGGGATGGCGAGCTGGCGGAGCACCGCGAGGGCTCCGGCCGCGTCGGCCACGGCCGCGGCCACCGCGAACGGGTGCGCCGCGGCGAACGCTCCGGCGTTCGGGGTGTGGATGGTCAGGAACCCCGCGGTGGCCGTGCCGACGGTCAACGGCAGCGACACCGACGACCCGCCGGGGTGGGTGACGATCCGGGACACCGGGTCCAGCGGCGGCCCGGCCCGACCGGTCGAAGCCGTCGCTGTCGCCGGGCCGCCGTCGGCGTAGAGGGTCTCCGCAAGGACGCTGGCGGAGGCGTCGGTGGCGGCCACGACGACGACGCCGCCGCCGCGGTCGAGGCTGAGCACGCACCCGACGCCGCCGCCGATCCGGTCGGCGGCCCAACCCGCCAGCTCGCTCAGCAGCGTCCCCACGTCGAGCCGGGCGAGGCGGCCTTCGAGCTGCTCCACCCAGGGGTGCACCCGGGTCCCGGGCTCCGGTGGCCGGTCCCCCGAGGGGAACCGGTCACCGCCGGTCGCAGCCGGCTGGCCCGCCGCGAGATCACGGTGCGGGTCAGACACCGAGAACACCAGCCCGTCGCAGCGGACCACCCGGACCGATCGCCCTGCTCCGCTGCCCGACACGGCGTCCACCGGGGCCGGCCGCGGTGGGCGATGGGCCACCGTGGCGCCGGCTGCCGGACGGTCATCGGCTGGTTCCTTCGCCGGGGCAGGCGCCGAGAGCCGACCCGACCCGGTCACCGCCCGGGCCGGCAAACCGGACGGCGGCGGGAACGGTGGCCGCGGGGCCGCGGGCCCGTCCCGTGGTGGCGGAGCATCACCGGGGGCACGGGCGTGGATCCGGGCCCGGTCGTCCTCGGACAGCCCACCCCACACCCCGTACTGCTCCGGCACGCGCAGGCTGTGCCGGCGGCAGGGGGCCACCACCGGGCAGCTCGCGCAGACCTCGAGCGCAGCCCGCTCCTGGGCGGCTCTGTGGGTCCCGCGGGCGCCGTCGGGGTGGAAGAACAACTCCGGGTCCACGGTCCGGCAGGCGGCGTGCAGCTGCCATTCCCACGCCGGGTCCACCGGCGTCAGCAGCCGTGACCCGTACGCCGCCACCGGTCTCCCTCCCTGACGGTCGGTGCACGCCGGGAATCGGCGTGCGGACCGTGTCCGCGGACGCTCACGCCGAGTCCTGCCGCCCCCTGTGATCTGCCCCGCCGGAGCCCGACAAGGGCGTGACGGCCTGCGCTGGCCGACGATCCGGCCGGGCGGTCAACGACACCAGGACCGAGCGGGAGCGTCCGGGGACCGGGTCTCCGTCCGGTCACCCACATCCCCGCCGGTGACGTCGGCGCCGCCCGCGGCCGTATCCGGCCCGGCCCGGCCGTCCACGCCACCTGTGACCGTGCTTCCTCCAGGTGCACATGCGATCTGGCTTTCCGCAGCCCAGCAGGGCGACGGACAGACCGCTTCCCGCCCGAGCGGATGATTCGGGTAGGCGTCCGCTCCTGATTCGTGGTCAGCACGGTCGCGCGCCCGGGCCGGATCCCTCGACGAGGAGGACGTCGCGGATGTCGCTGAGGACCTCGACGGCGTCGGCGAGGGCGTGGTGGGACTCGGCGGGCAGGGTGTGCTGCGCCCCGATGAACCGGGGGTCGCGGCGGAGGTGGTCCAGCTGCTCGGCGAGGCGGTGCACGTCGTTCAGGCGCCGCCGGTAGGCCGTGATGATCGCCACCTCCCCAGGACGCGACTGAGCGTCGGGCGGGCGGAGTCCCACCGGATCGGCAACAGTCACCGGCCGAGGCGGGAACGCCGCCGCGGGACCGGCGGGCAGGGCGCGCCCGCAGTAGGCGTTCCAGGAGTGATAGCCGTGAAACTGCCCGCCACCGTCACCGAACCGCCACGGTGGTGACACGGCCGCCGCGCCCCGAAAGGCAGGTTCGGCTGACCGCACAGGGGGGACAGGTCGGGCGGGGAGCGGCGTCATGCGGGGGTGGAGGACGGCCGGGGCCGGCTCGGCCCGCGGCGGTCTGACCATCGGGGCGGTATCCGGTGCGGGGTCACCGGGAACGGCGGGAGGCCCCGGGGGTGGTCGCCGGGGAGGGTGTGCGGGTGGGTCGGTCGGCCGGTGACCGGGATCGCTGTGGCTGTCACTGGTCCTCCTACTCGGTTGGGACGCGCTACCGGTAGGGACCCTATATAGATTATCGGTGCGGGGAAAGTCGAGCCACGCAAGCGCCGGGCCCCTCGCAGTCCGCGCCACACCCTGGACGACCACCCTCAAAACACGTAGGGTCCCTACCCGATGGCACCCAGACGGGTCGCCACGGACAAGGAGGAGACCCCCATGGGGATCATCGCGTGGATCGTG
>CAXSIB010000091.1:0-10232 GCA_964237095.1 uncultured Actinomycetales bacterium | reverse complement strand
GCCCCTCTGAGCTGTGGTGACATGGAAGCGGGCCCCCGTCGGGGCCCGCTTTCGTGCGTCATCGGGCGCCTCGGTCGCGAGCAGATCCGCCATCGTGCCGCCCGGGAGGTGACGAGGTGCCGCCCGGGAGGTGACGAGTCAGACGACCGGGGTCAGTCCGTGTCGGACGAGCCATCCGACGACGACGTCGAGCCACTGCGTCAACGACCGGTGGGCCATGAACAGGTGACCGCTGTCGGGCTGCACGTACTCGCTGACCACGCAGTGGCAGTGGGTGCGCCAGTAGAGGAAGTCCCGGTGCTCGTTGCCGGGGCCGAGGACGTCGTGGTCGCCGTAGGTGATCAGGTGCGGCGCCGGGCCGCCCCGGTCGATGGCCCGGTAGGTGGCCGCGGTGAACGTGGTCTCGAAGTCCCGGAAGACCCCGGTCGGGCTGAGGACGAAGTCGGCCGGGTTGCAGGCGATCTTCTCCAGCCCCGGCTGGGCGCCCGGGGTGAAGAAGTTGAACGCCCGGCACTGCGCCCGACCGTTCGGGAAGAACGCGAAGTAGTCCGTCGTCGGCGGGGGTGCGGTGACCGGGTGCACGGGGGGCGCGGGCCTGCTCGCGAGCCCGAGATCGGCCTGCACGACCGCCGCGGCGTCGCGGTAGATGCCCTCGTAGCCCTCCACGAGGCCCGCGCCGTAGCTGTGCCCGACCAGTACCACCCGCGGGCTGCGCAGGGTGCTGCGCGTGCGCCGGGCCGCGTTCGTGCATCCCGCGGCCGTGGTGGTGGTGTACGAACCGGTCCGCACCTCCGCCACGACCTGGTGGAGCATGACCTGCTCGTCGCGGGCGGTGAGCCGGCGGCCGCCGCCGACCCGGTGGTAGGGGCTCTTCGCGAACCCCAGCTGGTCGTAGCTGATGACGGTGTACCCGGTCCGGGCCAGGCTCCGGGCCACCGACCACCGCGGGGTGAGGTCCCAGTTCGCCGTGGACGAGGCGATCCCGTGCACCAGGAGCATCGCCGGGGTCGAGGGCCGCAGGCCGCCGACGGTGTACCGCAGCCCGTACAGCTGCTCGGTCCGCCGGTCACCGGGCACCCCGACCGTGAAGCACACCGTCTGCACCCGCACCGCCCGCGAGCTCGTCATCCGGGCCTGGGCCGCGGCGATCTGGCGGGCCACCGGCGGCGCGACCGACGCCGACGCGGCCGGCGCGGCGACCAGCCCCGAGCCCATCGCGAGGGTGACGGCGATCGACCCGACCCGACGCAGCCCCGACCTCAGAGATCTCATGAGCACTCCTCGTCCACGTTGACGAACCGCCAGCACTGGCGATCAACGTACGACCCGGTCCCGGTCCTGGCAATCCGCTGGGAGCCGGACAGCAGCAGCTGCGGTGCACCGACCCGGGGCGGTCCCCGGGTCGGGCGGTCAGCGGTAGTCGGCCCGGATCCGGTGCCGGTCGCCGTCGACGGTCATCTCGCCGCCGTAGGGGAGGATCCACTGCGGGCGGGTGTGGCCGAAGGGGACCCCGACGCAGACCACCGCGTCGGGGTTGTAGCGGTTCATGATCTCGATCGCGGTGTCGCGCTGCTCGGCGCGGTGCGCGGCCCGGTCGGCGGCGGGCGGCTGCCGCTCCAGGGTGCTCACCGGGGGGCGCGCGACCACGACCGCGTCGACGGCGCCGAGCAGACCGCGTTCGCCGAGGGACCGCAGGATCCAGCCGAACTCCAGCGCCGGGATGACGTCCTCGCTGGTCTCCACGAGCAGCACGCCGCCGTCGAGCACGGCCGGGTCGGCCGGGAACCGCCCGGCGGTGAGGATCCACTGCAGCACCTCGATGCACCCGCCCCAGGTCCGGCCGGTCACGGTGGCGGCCGACCCGGCCCACACCCACGGCTCGGTGGGCTCGCGGTCGCCGTACTCGGTGAGCGCCCGCGGGTCCTCCCAGTCCCGGCCGACGTCCTCGGACTCCCCCGGGTCGGTGATCTCCAGCTGCTCGCCGGTGAGCAGGGCCGCCCGCAACGCCGCGCGGTGGATCGGGTCGACCGCGGGGCCGGGGCCGAGATGGACCTGCGTGGAGCCGCCGTAGAACCCGGCGACACCGTGGGTCCACAGCCAGGACAGGAGATTGGTGTTGTCGCTGTAGCCGCAGAAGGGTTTCGGGTCGGCGCGCACCAGGTCGGCGTCCAGGTGCGGGATGACCTGGATCTGGTCCTCACCGCCGATCGTCGCGACCACCGCCCGGATCGAGGGGTCGGCGAACGCCGCGTTCAGGTCCCGGGCCCGGTCGCGCGGACTCGCCCCCACCCGGCGGGTCGTCGGGAATTCCACCGGGACGAGACCGGTGACCTCGGCGAGGCGGCGCATGGCCTGCTCGTGCACCGCCGGGGCCACCCCGGGGGCGGCGAACGACGGTGACACAACCGCGACCCGATCCCCGGGGCGGGCCTTCGGCGGGTGCAGGAGCTCGGCGACCATGGCCCCATCCCAGCAGCGCCCACCGCGGGCGCAACCGCTTTGCCGCCGAGCCCGAGCCCCAGCGGTCTGGCCGGACGGTGGCGCCGGACGGCGGCAGACGAAACCGCGCGTGGACGACGGTCGGGTCTGCCAGGGTCGTGGTCGTGGAGCTCGACCCGCTGATCATGGCGTTCTACCGGGACCGGTACCGCGAGGACGACCGCCTGACCCGGTCCCGCCGCGGGCGCCTGGAGTTCGTGCGCACGCAGGAGCTCCTGCGCCGGCTCCTGCCCCCGGCGCCCGCGCGGGTCCTCGACGTGGGCGGCGGCACCGGGGTCCACGCCCGCTGGCTGCTCGACGACGGGTACGAGGTGCACCTGGTCGACCCGGTGCCCGAGCACGTGGAGCAGGCCCTGGCCCCGGTCCGTGGCGGCTCCACCGCCGCCGTCGGCGACGCCCGCGAGCTGGCCGAGGCCGACGACAGCGTCGACGTCACCCTGCTCCTCGGTCCGCTGTACCACCTCGTCGACGCCGCGGACCGGGCGGTGGCGCTGGCCGAGGCCGTCCGGGTCACCCGGCCGGGCGGGCTGGTCGTCGCGGCGGCGATCGGCCGGTACGCGGCACTGCTCGAGCTGACCGGGCTCGGGGTCCTCGACGACGCCGACCTGCCGGAGATGGCGGAACTGCTCTCGACCGGCCGCAACACCGACGACCCGGCCGGGTTCACCGAGGCCCACTTCCACCGGCCCGCGGAGCTCGCCGCCGAGCTCGCGCGGTGCGGGCTCGAGCAGGTGACGGTCCTCGGGGTCGAGGGTCCCGCCGCCCCCGCCCTGGACAACGCCGCCGAGGACGACGCCGCGGCCGTGCTCGACTCCGCCGTCCGCTGCGCCCGGCTCGTCGAGAGCGACGTCGCGCTCATCGCCGCCAGCCCGCACCTCCTCGGCGTCGGGCGGGTCCGCGCGGAGCCCGCCGCGCCGACCGCCGCCGCGCCGGCGGCGGTCCGCGCAGGTGGGTCAGGCGGGTCGGGGCGGCTGGTCCTGCTGTGCGGGCTGCCCGGGGCGGGCAAGTCCACCCT
The DNA here is from genome assembly GCA_964237095.1 of uncultured Actinomycetales bacterium. Classification (GTDB taxonomy): domain Bacteria; phylum Actinomycetota; class Actinomycetes; order CAXTBU01; family CAXTBU01; genus CAXSIB01. Next base: position 6,718 of record CAXSIB010000091.1, on the reverse strand, counting down.
CGCCCGGGCACTGGTCGCGCAGCTGCCCGCGGTGACCTTCTCCCCCGACGACTGGAGCGCCGACCTGCGGACGGACGTCCACGACGAGGCTTTCCGCTACCGCTTGGAGCAGCGTTTCTGTGTCCTCGCGTGGGAGCTGCTCGCCCTCGGGGTGCACGTCGTCCTCGAGTTCGGACTGTGGGGACGGGACGAGCGGGAGCTGCTGCGCCGCGGCGCGCGGACCCGCGGGATCCCGGTCGAGCTGCGCTTCCTCGACGTCCCGGTCGACGAGCTGTGGCGGCGGGTCGAGGCCCGCAACGACCTCGCGGAGCCGGGCGCGGTGATCATCAGCCGGGACGAGCTCGAGCGGTACGCCGGCATCTTCCAGCCCCCCGACACCATCGAGCTGGCCCGCTACGACCCCCCGGCGGCGTAGGTCGCGGTCGTCCGGACCCGTCGGGCGCACGGGTCACCGCGGCCCCGCGAGCGCGGTGCGGGACGGACGGCGACGCGCGGCGGCCATGAGCCCGACGACCGCGAGCCCGACGGCCACCTCGACCGCCCACAGCGGCCACGGTCCCCGGTAGAAGCCGTCCTCCAGTGGCCACAGCGCGGGCTCCGCGACGAACGGCAGACCGAGCGCGACCGCCGCCGCGAGCGGTCGGGCGGTGCGCCACCACCAGCCGAGGAGGCCGTAGACCAGACCGCCGAGGACCGCCGCGCCGAGCCAGGGCGCGATGAACGTCAGCCACCGCTCGACGTCGGTGGTCACCGCCACCCGCACCGGCGTTCCCGGGGACAGACCCATGGAGTCCAGGGGGAGGAACAGGAACTCGCTGTAGAAGCCCGCGACGCACGCCACGTCGGTCGCCACCCCCGCGAGAGCCGCCCACCGCCGGCGTCGTTGGACCCGGCCGGCGAGGAAGGCAAGGACCAACCAGGGCGCGCAGAGGTTGCCGACCCAGAAGACGTGGGCGTCGTGCGGGCTGGGGATCTGCGACATCCCGCGCCCGAACAGGACGCCCACGACGACCGAACCCAACCCGGACAGCAGCGCCCGACGCATGGGGAGACGGTAGGCAGCCGGCGACGCGGACACCATTCCCGGCGCCGACCGAGCGTGTCGCTGCCGGCGCGCCCCCGGAGGCGGACAGTGCTCCCATGCGCAGACACCGTCGTCCCGCCGCCGTCGCCGCGGTCACCCTCGCCGTGTGCGGACTCCTGGCCGGGTCGGCCTCGGCAGCGACGACCCCGACGCCACCGACACTGACACCGTCGGCCCGGCCCGGCGCGGCGGCGGCGCCGCACCTCCGCTACGCCATGGCCACGGTGGCCCCGTCGACCCCCACCGCCGGTCGAGACCGGATCGGGTCCGTCCCCGGCTCCACCACCCCGTACTCCCGGGGCAGCTCCGTCCCGCTCCCCACCGGACGGACGCCGGCCGCCGCCCCCCGCCCGCACTCACCGAAGGCGTCGGCGGTGCTGCGGATGCTGGCGGAGCGGGCCGCGGCGCAGCCCCGGAAGGCCCGCACCGGCCGTTTCGAGTACCAGAAGGTCCTCGGCCTCCACGGCACCGACGCCCGCGACCTGCGCGAGCAGTGGATCGCCGACGACGGCTCCGGGCGCATCCGGGACGTCGTGCAGGGGAAGGTGACCAGCCAGCGGTTCAGGGCCGGCGGCCTGTCGGGGCCGACCAAGCTGCCCACCGACCCGAAGAAGCTCCAGGCGCTGCTCGCGAAGAGCCACCCCGCGTACGGGACCTACGAGTGGTTCGTGGCCGTCAACGACGTGTGGGACGTGCAGATCGTCAACCCCGGCGTGCAGTCCGCGCTGCTGTTGATGCTCACCGGGAAGCCGGGCATGGTCGACCGGGGCATGATCACCGACGCGGTCGGCCGCCGGGGCATCGCGATCAGCACCGACGCCAACCACTCCGGGCGTTTCCGGACGACCCTCGTCCTCGACGTCCGGACCGGGGCGCTGCTCGACTTCGACCAGCACGCCCTCACCGCGACCGGGAAGCTGTCGACCGCGGCGACCGCGGACGGCACCACCGCCTGGCTCGTCGAGGGCTACGTCAGGACCGTCACCCAGCGCCCCTGAGCTCCACCCACCGGGCCTCTCGCCGCCCCCTGCGCAGAGCCGGCGGCGAGGCTCTCGCGGTGACCCGTGGCGCCCGGGCCCCGGCCGCGGCGGACCCGTCGAGGTCACGGAGCTGACCGCGCGACACGCTAGATGCGGTGATCGCACGCGATGGACGACCCACATGTAGTGTCTGCGACGTCAGAGGTTCTCCGGTCCGGTGACGGGTCGGGGACGAGAGAGGGAACCCGGTGTGATCCCGGGACTGCCCCGCAACGGTGGACAGGGCAGCCGCGACCCCACTCCGGTGGGGCCTCCGGGTGACCTGTGAGTCCGACACCTGCCTCTGGTGCGCGCGCCGCCCGGCGTGCGCCGTGCACGGCCTCGAGGGCGGGCCGACGCGACGACACGACGAGGACGACCCGCACGCCGGCGACCCACAGGGCCGCCGCCGACGCGTCGCCCCGGCGGTCGACGCGACCTCCCCCGGCGCCGTCCGTGGAGGGGGAACCCCGTTGACCCAGCTCCTGACCGACCGTCCCCCGCGCACCGCCACGCCGGCGCCGCCACCCGCCGGACCGGCCCGGGTCCACCGCGCGCTCACCCGCGCCACCCGCGGGCTCCCGGGCGCGGCGGTGATGACCGCGCGGCTGGCCGCGGACGTGGCAGCGACCCGCTACGACGGGATGACCGAGGACGAGGTCGACCGGGCCGCGGTGTGGGCGGCGGTCCAGCACGTGCAGGACGATCCCGACTTCGACACCGTGGCGACGCGGCTCTTCCTTGCCACGGTCTACGCGGAGGTCCTCGGCGGGCGGCAGCCGGGCGACGCGGTGCCCGGCGGCGACGTCGAGGACCCGGCGGAGCTCACCGCCGCGCACGCCGCCGCGTTCGGGTCCCACATCCGCGCGGGGGTGGCGGCCGGACTGCTCGACCCGCGCCTGGGCGAGCGTTTCGACCTGGACGCGCTGGCCGCGGTGCTCGATCCGACGCGCGACGACCTGCTGCACCACATCGGTGCGGTGACACTGCGGAACCGGTACACGGTGACCGACCCGTCGGGCCGCGCCCTGGAGACCCCGCAGTTCGTGTTCCTGCGGGTGGCGATGGGCCTGGCCGTGACCGAGGACGACCCGACCTCCGCGGCCGCCGCGTTCTACGCGAAGATGTCGCGGCTGGAGTACCTGCCGGCGGGTTCGACGCTGGTCAACGCGGGCACCCGGACCCCGCAGCTGTCCAACTGCTTCGTGGTCGACATGGCCGACGACATCGACCACATCGCCGCCACGCTGACCAACGTCATGCGCATCACCAAGGGCACCGGCGGGATCGGTCTGGCGGCGTCGAAGCTTCGGGCCGAAGGCTCGCCGATCCGGTCGAACAACACCGCCTCCACCGGGCCGGTCCCCTTCCTGCACACGATCGACTCGACACTGCGGGCGATCTCCCGCGGTGGCAAGAAGTTCGGGGCGCTGTGTGTGTACCTGGAGAACTGGCACCTGGACTTCGCCCAGTTCCTCGACCTGAAGGCGAACTCCGGGGACCCCTACCGGCGGCTGCGGACCGCGAACACCGCGGTCTGGATCTCGGACGAGTTCATGCGCCGGGTCCGGGCCGGCGAGGACTGGAGCCTCTTCGACCCGGCCGAGGTCCCGGACCTGACCGAGCTGACCGGGCGCGCGTTCGCCGACCGGTACACCGCGTACGAGGCGGCCGCCGCACGCGGGGAACTGCGGACGTCGGCCCGGGTGCCGGCGCGGGAGCAGTGGCGGGCGATGCTCCTGTCGCTGCAGAGCACCAGCCATCCCTGGCTGACCTGGAAGGACGCGGTCAACGGCCGGGCGCTGAACGACAACACCGGACCCATCCACCTGTCCAACCTCTGCACGGAGATCTGCCTGCCCCAGGACCGCGACACCATCTCCGTCTGCAACCTCGCGTCGGTCAACCTGGCCGCACACCTCGTCCCGGATGAGAGCGATCCGGTTGGGACCGATCCGACCGAGAGCGGCCCGGGTGAGAGCGGCGACCCCGTCCTGGACTGGCCGCGCCTCGCGGACACCGTCCGGGTCGCGGTCCGCCAGCTCGACGACCTCGTCGACGTCACCCGCAGCCTGGTCCCGGAGGCCGACCGGTCCAACGAGGCCAACCGCGCGGTCGGGCTGGGCCTCATGGGGTTCACCGACGTCACCGAACGCCTCGGCTGGGCGTACGACTCCCCGGCGGCGGAGGACTTCGCGGACGCCGTCACGGAGTTCGTGTCCTGGCACGCGATCGACGCCTCCGCCGACCTGGCCCGCGCCCGTGGCTCCTACCCGGCGTTCGCCGGCTCGGGCTGGTCGCGTGGGCTCGTGCCGATCGACACCCTCGCCCGGCTGGAGGAGCAGCGCGGGGCGCGGGTGACCGTCGACCGGACCACCCGCCTGGACTGGGACCTGCTGCGCCTGAAGGTGGCCGGCGGGATGCGCAACGCCACGCTGATGGCGATCGCCCCGACCGCGTCCATCGGGCTCGTCGCGGGCACCTCCCCGGCGCTGGACCCCCGGTTCAGTCAGGTGTTCTCACGGGCGACCTCGAACGGGAAGTTCCTCGAGCTGAACCGGAACCTCGTCGCCGCCCTGAAGGCCCGGGGCCTCTGGGACACCGTCCGGACCCCGCTGCTCGAGGCCCGCGGTGACCTCGACGCGGTCCCGGGCGTACCGGACGACCTGCGGGCACGGTTCCGGACCAGCTTCGCCGTCGACCCCGCCTCCTTCGTCCGGATCGCGGCCCGGGCTCAGAAGTGGGTCGACCAGGCCATCTCCCGCACGGTCTACCTGCGGCCCCGGTCGGTGGACGCGATGGACGACCTCTACACGCGGGCGTGGGAGCTGGGGGTGAAGACCACCTACTACCTGTTCATGGAGCAGCGGCACACCGCCGAGCAGTCCACCACCGCGGTGAACAAGGCCGCACGGCCGGCCGCCGCCGGGTCGCCGGCCGCCACCCGGCGGGGTTTCGGTGCGCGCTCAGTCGCCCCGGCCGTCCCGACCACCGGGGCGCCCGCGGACGCGACCGCCGACGCCGAGGCCTGCCCGGTCGACCCGGCCGACCGGGCCGCCTGCGAGTCCTGCCAGTGACCACCACCCCCGACACGAGAGAAGGCACGATGGGCATCCTGGGCAGCGGCATCGGCGAGGGACTGGTCCTGTCCGCACCCCGCTACCCCTGGGCGCGGGAGCTCTACGACCAGGCGGTGGCGAACACCTGGTTCCCGAACGAGATCCAGCTGGGCTCCGACATCGCCGACCTCCGGCGGATGACCGCGGCCGAGCGGCACGCGGTGACGTTCCTGATGAGCTACTTCAACCCCAACGAGCTCCTGGTCAACAAGGCGCTGGCCTTCGGGGTCTACCCGTACGTGACCGCACCCGAGGCCCACTGCTACCTGGCCAAGCAGATGTGGGAGGAGGCCAACCACTGCATGGCCTTCGAGTACGTGCTGACGACCTTCGACATCGACCGCGAGGCCGCGTTCGGCTCCCACCTCAGCGTCCCGTCGATGGCGGCCAAGGAGGCGTTCGAGGTCCGGTACATCCGCCGGATGACCGAGTCCACGCTCGACGTCTCCACGGTCGAGGGCAAGCGCGACTTCGTCCGGAACCTCGTGGCGTTCAACGTCGTCCTGGAGGGGATCTGGTTCTACTCCGGGTTCATGGTCGCGCTGAGCTTCCGCCAGCGGAACCTGCTCCGGAACTTCGGCGCCCTCATGGACTGGGTGGTGCGCGACGAGTCGCTGCACCTGAAGTTCGGGATCAACCTGATCCTCACCGTGCTGGAGGAGAACCCGGAGGTGGCGACGGCGGAGTTCGCCGACGAGATCCGCGGGATGGTCGTCGAGGCGGTCGCCCTCGAGGAGGCCTACAACGCCGACCTCCTGCCCCGCGGGATCCTCGGGCTGAACGCCGACCACGTCAACGCCTACGTCCGTCACGTCGCCGACCGGCGCCTGGAGGAGCTCGGGTTCGACGCCCACTTCGGGACCGCGAACCCGGCGCGGTGGATGGCCGCCGCCAACGACACCCCCACCCAGGTGAACTTCTTCGAGGCGACGAACACCTCCTACGAGGTGAACGCGGCCGCGACCGAAACGGTGCCGGCGTGAGCCGATCCGGGCCGTTCCTGAGCCGTTCCTGAGTCGACCACGGCCCCGGCGCCGGCCGGTGTGAACCGACGCGGCGGCGACCGTCCCGTGCGACGCCGTCGTGGGGCATGGTCGATGCCAGGGCCCCCGACCGGGTCGGCCCCGGACCCCGGACGGGTCGCCTGTCGAGGGGAGGCCCATGGACGTCGGACCGCGCCTCCCCGCGGTGGAGCGGCGGCGGCGACTGGCGAGCCTGGCCACCCTCGGCGTCCCGCTCGAGCACGGCGGCCCGGCCGCCGCCGACCCCGGGAACCCCGGGGACTCCGCCGGCGTCCGGCCGGCGGATCCGTCGGACACCGCGGACCCGCGGAGTCCGGGCCGGTTGCGCCGCGCCCTCGCCGCCGGCGAGCTCCGGCTGTACTTCCAGCCCGTGGTCGCCCTGGCGACGGGTACGGCGGTGGGCCTCGAGGCCCTGCTGCGGTGGGAGCATCCCGGCCGCGGGCTGCTCCTGCCCGCGGACTTCCTGCCGACCGG
>CAXSIB010000090.1:0-10256 GCA_964237095.1 uncultured Actinomycetales bacterium | reverse complement strand
CCTCGACGACCCCTTCGGCGACGCCGGTGACCCCCGCACGGCCCACCGTGGACCCGGGACCGGCGGGGGGCGCGGCCAGGGCGCGGCCCTACCACCACGGCCACGTCCGTCCTGCGCTCGTCGAGGCCGCGGTCACCCTCGCCCGCGAAGGAGGTCCCGGCGCGGTCGGGCTCCGGGAGGTCGGCCGCCGGGTCGGGGTGTCACCCACCGCGCTGTACCACTACTTCGGGGGGCTCCCCGAGCTCCTCGACGCCGTCGCCGCCGAGGGCCAGCGGGCCCTCGCGGGCGCTCAGCAGGCCGAGCTCGACCGGGTGGTGCCCACCGGCGATGCCGCGGCCGACGCCGTGGCGGCGCTGCTCGCGGTGGGCCGCGGCTACCTCCGGTTCGCGATCACCGAACCCGGCCTGTTCGCCGCCGCGTTCCCCCCCGACCTGGTCCCCGCCCACCTGCACACCGCTCCTCCCCCGAAGCCGCCCACGCCGCCGGGAGCGGCACCGCCGGGCCCGCTGGAGCTGCTCGAGGGGACCCTCGACGGCCTGCTCGCCACCGGCCAGCTCAGCCCCGCCGACCGGCCCGGCGCCCGGATCACCGCCTGGGCCGGCGTCCACGGCCTCGCCGTCCTCTTCCTCGGACCCCTCGCCGCGGTCCCCACCGCGGCCCGCGACCAGCTCGTCGAGACCCACCTCGACCTGCTCTGCCGCGGGCTCGTCACCGCGCCCACCCGCCGCCGCGCCGGCCCCGGGACCACCCGGGGTCGGACGTCGCGCTCCGGCTGACCGGGCGCCGTCCGGCTCCGGTCTTCCCGGCTGGTGGGGGGACGGGTCCGGTTCACACCGTTCCCGCCCGCCCGTGGCCCCGGCGGGGGACCGGCCGACCGGTGGGGACGAGGGGGGTGGTCGTCCTGGGCGGGGCGATCCCCCGTGGCCGCGGAGGTGAGGGTGTGTGTGGCGTCCTCCTGGCGGCGGGCGGCCGCGGTGAGCCGACACCACCACGGCCCTGAGGCGCCACGAACACGTCGAGCGGCTCACCGTTCACGGCCGGACGCGATCCTGGAGGAGGAGCGGGCGGAGGGCCGGTGTCACGAGCGTGCGGGCGCCCACCACGGCGACGGCGGGGAGCCCGGGTGAAACCACGACCGGGGCGAGCAGCGGCGGCCGGGGGTCGCCGGCCGTCGTGTGGGGGCGGGTGTCGGATCCGGACCGGGCTGTTCGTGGTGACCGTGAGCGGCCGCCCGGGAGGGGCGCCGCCGGACGACAGGAGACACCCGCGATGCAGGACCCGGCTCTCAGGAGGACCACATGACCGCGACCTACACCGTCGACGTGTTCGCGAGCCTCGACGGCTACGGCTCGCACCGCGGCGACTGGGGCGGCTACTGGGGCAAGCAGGGCCCCGAGCTGCTCGGTCACCGCCTCACCCAGTACGACCGGGAGCAGCGGATGGTCTTCGGGGCCGACACCTTCCGTGCCTTCTCGCAGATGCTCGCCGGGAGCACCGAGGGACCGGATGTCCTCGACGCCTGGGTGTCCCGGATGAAGCGCCTGCCGGCGACCGTGGTGTCGACGACCCTCGAAGGTCCCTTCGACTGGCCGGACGCGACCGTGGTGAGCGGTGACGCCGTCGACGTCGTCACCCGCTTGAAGGAGGAGTCCGAGGTGCCGCTGCGCTCGCACGGCAGCCTGTCGCTGAACCGGGCGCTCATGGCCGCCGGTCTGGTCGACCGCGTCCAGGTGACGGTCTTCCCGGTGATCACCGGGAAGACCGGGACGATGCCGATCTTCGCGGGTGGGGCCGACTTCGACCTCGAGCTGATCGACAGCCGGACCCTCGACGGGCACACCCAGGAGCTCACGTACGCACCGACCCGCGCCGAGCACGGATGAGTCCGGCTTCGAGCGGAAGAAGTCGACCGTGGGTCCGGGCACGGTGGTGCGGTCAGACGACCCGTGGGACGGCCCGCCTCGACTGCGGTCTGTCCGTCGCGACGAGCTCGCCGACTCCGGCCGCCGCGAGGGTGTTGTGCACGGCCGAGGCGTCGTCGGCGTGCAGCCAGAGCGCCATCCCGAGACCCGGGCGGGGGCTCGCCGCGTCCAGGTCGACTCCCGGCAGCGGGTCCCGGAGTGCGAACGGGATCGGGGTGGTGGCGAAGACGACCGCGCCGGGCGGCGCGGCCGGCGCCCGGCGCAGGCCGAGGTGGGTCTCGTAGAACGTCGCGGCCCGCTGCAGGTCGTGGACCTGCAGGGCGATGAAGTCCGGTCCGGTCACGGTCATGCGGCGCACCTCGATGTCCCGGTTGGTGTCAGGATCCTGACACCAACCATCTTGTGTCAGGATGTTGACATGCGTCAAGAGGAGACGGTCGGCCCGGTCGAGACGTCGATCGGCTACGTCCTCAAGCAGGCCGCGAGTGCGCTGCGGGCCGCGATGGACGCGGTGCTGCGGCCCCTGGACCTCACCGTCCCGCAGTACGTGTGCCTCGAGCTCCTCGGCCAACACCCGGGTCTGTCCAACGCCGACCTCGCCCGCGGGGCCTTCGTCACCCGCCAGTCGATGAACGCGGTCCTGGTCGGGCTGGCCGACCGGGGACTGCTGACCCGGCCCGCGGCCGCCACCCACGGGCGGGCCCTGCCGACCGACCTCACTCCCGCCGGGCGGGCGAAGCTGCGCGTCGCGAGTGTCACCGTCCGCGCCGTCGAACGGCAGATGCTCGAAGCGCTCGGCGCACCGGAGCAGCGACGCCTGCTGCACGACCTCGCCGCCTGCGCGGCCGCGCTCACCGCGTCCCCGGACCCCGTCCCCGTGCCGCGGTGATCGTCGTCCTGCCCGCCGTCGGCGCCGACGCGGGGGAGCTCCTCACCGTCCAGCTCGGGGCGTTCGTGACCGAGGCCCGCGCGCTCGGCGAGGCCGACATCCCGCCGCTGCGCGACACCCTCGCCGAGGTCCGCGCCGCGATCGCCGCCGGCACCGTCCTGGTCGCCCGCGACGTGCCGGACCTGTCGGACGGGCCGGACCCACCGGATCCGGCCGCGCCGGTGGTCCAGCCGGGCCGCCTCGTCGGCGCCGTCCGGCTGGCGGACCACGGGGGATCGGGGTACCTCGGCCGGCTCGCGGTGGTGCCCGACCGCCGGGGCGAGGGCATCGCCGGCCGGCTGATCGACGCCCTCCTGGTCGCCGCCGCCGGGCGGTTCACCCACGTCGACCTCGTGACCGCGCGCCGCAGCGGTCACAACGTGGCGATGTACACCCGCCGCGGCTGGTCCGAGCTCCCGACCGGCCCGGGCACCGGCCGGACCGCGATGGACGACGTCGGCATCGAGCTGGTGGCGATGCGGCGGCCCGTGGAGGCGCCCGTGCTCGCCGTCCGCGACCTGGCCAGCGGGCCGGACGCGGCCGTGGTGGCCCGGCTCTGGACGGCCGCGACCCTCGCGCGGCTGCGGGGCGGGGACCTCGGCGCCGGGACCGATCCCGGTGCACTGGCCGACGCCGGGCGCACGGTGACCACCCGGGCGGGCACGTTCGGCGTCGTCGTCGACCTGGCCGGACGCCCGGTGGCCGTCGCCGTCGCCGCCCCGGCCCGGACCGCGGACGGCCGCGGGCTCGACCGCGTCCCGGGCCTCGCCCACGTCAGCGCGGTCTGTTCCGACCCGGTCCGCTGGGGCGCCGGGGCGGGCTCGGCCGCGGTCCGGGGCGTCCTCGCTGCCGCGGCGGCGCGCGGCTTCGACCGGGTCCAGCTCGCCGTGGACGCCGACAACCCGCGGGCCCGCACCCTCTACGCGCGGCTCGGCTTCGTCCCGGAGCCGGGGTGGACCGCCGTCAGCCGCTCCGGCTCGACCCTCGAGCGCTGGTCGCGGTCGGTCGACCCGTCCTGACGACCCGCGATGATGACGGCGTGCCCGAGCCCACCACCGCCACCGTGACCGCCACCGAGCCCGCGCCCGCCGCGCCCGCCCCGACCCGGTACGCCGGCCGCCGGAATCGCGTCCGAGTGCTGGTGGCCGAGCGCGGGCTGGACGCCCTCCTCGTCTCCGACCTGCTCAACGTCCGGTACCTGACCGGGTTCACCGGCAGCAGCGCCCTGCTCGTGGTCGGCGCCGACGCCGCCCGCGACGTGTTCCTCACCGACCCGCGCTACGTCGAGCTGTCCGCCCGCCAGGTCCCCGACCTCGTCCGCGTGGTCGAGCCGGCCGTGCTGCCCGCGGCGGCGCGGGCGCTGGCGGGCCTCGCCACGGTCGGGGTGGAGACCCACGTCATGACCGTCGACCAGCACGAGACCCTGCGCGGTCTGCTCGGCGGGGACGGCGGCGGCGGTCCCGCCCTGACCGGCGCCGGACGCCCGGTCGAGGCGGTCCGCCCGCTCAAGGACGACGTCGAGCTGGCGGCGCTGCGCCGCGCGTGCGCGATCTCGGTCGCGGCGCTGGGCGACCTGCTCGCCGGCGCCCGCGGGCCGCTGGCCGGGCGCACCGAGCGCGCGGTCGCCGCCGACCTCGACGCGCTGCTGCTCGCCCACGGCGCCGACGGCCTGTCCTTCGACACCATCGTCGCGGCCGGGGAGAACTCGGCGAGCCCGCACCACGAGCCGACCGACCGCCCGCTCGCCCCCGGCGACCTGGTGGTCGTCGACTTCGGTGCGCTCGTCGACGGCTACCACGCCGACATGACCCGCACCTTGTTCGTCCGGGGCGCCGGGGGCACCAGCTCCGCCGGGACAGCCGGGACAGCCGGGACGGCCGGGGCCGAACCGGCGGTGTGGCAGCGGGAGATCCACGGCCTCGCCGAGCGCGCCAACGCCGCGGGGCGCGCGGCCGCGGTCCCCGGTGCGAGCCTCGCCGAGGTCGACGCGGCGGCCCGCGACCTGGTCGCCGCCGGCGGGTACGGCGACGCGTTCACCCACGGACTCGGGCACGGCGTCGGGCTCGAGATCCACGAGGACCCGTTCCTGGGTGCCGGGCACGCGGGTACCCTTGCCGACGGCACCCCGGTCACGATCGAGCCGGGCATCTACCTGAGCGGGCGCGGCGGGGTGCGCATCGAGGACACGGTCCTCGTCGGCGGGTCCCCGGACCCGGGTCCGGACGACGACCTGTCGGGTCCGGTCGGCGGCCCCGCTCCGGCGGTCCTGACCGAGTTCTCCCGTGAGCTGCTCGAGGTCGACTGAGCGCGGCCGACCGGAGGGTCGGGCGGGGCGCACGCCGACCGACCCGGCCACGACTGCCGCCAGACCCGGACGAGAGAAGGACATCCCCGCGTGGCCACGACCAACGACCTGAAGAACGGCATCGTGCTCAACATCGACTCCCAGCTGTGGGCGGTCGTGGAGTTCCAGCACGTCAAGCCCGGCAAGGGTCCCGCCTTCGTGCGGACGAAGCTGAAGAACGTCCTGTCGGGGAAGGTCGTGGACCGGACCTTCAACGCCGGCATCAAGATCGAGACCGCTGTCGTGGACAAGCGCGACATGCAGTACCTCTACAACGACGGCACCGACTTCGTCTTCATGGACACCGGCACCTTCGACCAGCTGCCGATCGACACCCGCACCGTGGGCGACGCCGCCAACTTCATGCTGGAGAACCAGCTGGTCGTCGTCGCGCTCCACGAGGGCGAGCCGCTGTTCGTCGAGCTCCCCGCGTCGGTCGAGCTGGAGATCACCTACACCGAGCCCGGGGTCCAGGGCGACCGCTCCAACGCCGGCACCAAGCCCGCGACCGTCCAGACCGGGGTCGACATCCAGGTGCCGCTGTTCATCGGCATGGGCGAGAAGGTGCGGGTCGACACGCGGACCGGCGCCTACCTCGGCCGGGCCAACTGAGCGCGACCCCGACCGGGCCGCCGTCCACGCCGGTCCGGTCGGACAGCGGGCGCGACGCCCCCGTGTTCTCCGACCGGGCCACTCCGGCCCGGACCGTCGACGCGCCCCGGGCCGACGTGGTCGAGCCCGACGTGGTCGAGCCCGGGACGTCCGAGTCCGGCGCACCCGGCCCCGAGACGTCCGAGTCCGCCGCACCGGGGTCCGGGACACCCGGGACACCCGCGGCGCCTGCGCCTGACGCACCCGACCCGGTCGACCCGGACGAGGACGACCCGGACGAGGTGGCGGTGATCGCCGACCCGGAGCCCGTGCTCGTCGAGCGGGTGCCCGCCGGAGCCGTCCCCCGGGGCACGCTCACCCCGGACACCGGCCGGCCGACCAACTCCTCGGCGCGCACCCGAGCTCGCAAGGCCGCCCTCGACGTCCTCTTCGAGTCCGAGATGCGACACCTCCCGACGGGCGCCACCCTCGGCGAGCGGATCACCGCAGCCGCCGGCACCGACCCGACCTTCCGCCCGGTGCGCGCGTACACCGTGACGATCGTCGAGGGCGTGCGGGCCGAGGGCGAGCGGATCGACGAGCTGATCTCGACCTACGCCCGCGACTGGAGCCTCGAGCGGATGCCCGGGGTCGACCGTGCCATCCTGCGGATCGGCGTGTGGGAGCTGCTCTACAACCGCGACGTCCCGCCCGCGGCGGTCATCTCCGAGGCCGTCGGGCTGGCGTCGTCGCTGTCCACCGACGCCTCGCCGGGCTTCGTCAACGGGCTCCTGGCCCGGATCGCGGACCTCGTCACCGACGTCTGAGGTCACCGGCGCATCCCGGCCCGGACGCACCGATCCCGTGACCGGTGTACCGGTCACGGGATCGGGGTGGTGCGGAGCGCCGGGCGGCGGCGGTGGGTCAGCCGACGCTCTCGGCGAGGCCGTAGTCGTCCTCGAGGCCGTCGAGCAGGTCGTCGTTGTCGTCGGTCGGGTCGCCCATCGTGGTGCGGGCCTCCGCGGACAGGACGCCCCAGGCGATCAGCTTCTCGGCGAGCACGCTCGGGGACTCGTCGTAGATGACCGCGAGGGTGCGCAGGTCGTCCTGGCGGACCGAGAGGATCCGGCCGTTGTAGTCCCCGCGCTGGGCCTGGATGGTGGCGGTGTACCGCATGAGCGGGGCCGCCTCGGCCTCCTCGAGGTTCCCGAGTCGCTCCAGGTCCAGGACGATCCGCGGCGGGGCGTCGGTCGCGCCCTTGGCGCCACCGCCGGGGAGCAGCTCCTGGACGGGCACCCCGTAGAAGTCGGCCAGCTCCGCGAGGCGCTGGACGGTCACGGCACGGTCGCCGCGCTCGTAGGAGCCGACGACGACGGCCTTCCAGCGTCCCTGCGACCGCTCCTCGACCCCGTGCAGCGAGAGACCCTGCTGCTGGCGGATGGCACGGAGGCGGCCACCGAGCTCCTTGGCGTACGTGCTCGTCATCGATCCTTCTCAACAGGTCATGGGCGCCAGCCCGGGTGGGTCGTTCCGTTCGACGTGCCGGTGGTCCGTCCGGGCCGGCCGGTGGAAGCTGCCCCGCGCTGAGCCCCGGGGGAGGGGATCGCAGGGCCAGTGTGACGCTTCGTAGCGGATCGTGCGACCTACCGGGCGGGTCGACACGGGGGTGTCGTCCGCCCTCCATGTCACACGCCGACAGGTGCTGAGGTCCTCAGGGGACCTTCAGCCGCCGACCGGCCGGTTGAAGCCACGCTCCGTGGCCGACCTGACGTCGACCACCTCGTACTGATTACAAGGAGTAACGTACGTCGCTCTCTGTGGGTCGTCAAGGTCGGCTGTGGAGAACGCCGTGTCGTGACGGTCTGCTACCTGTTGTCTGGGGCCGCTGTCGGCGCCTAGGGTCTCCGCAGGACCTGGCCGCAGCGGGTCCCCGACGTCCTTTAACGACCCGTCCGGTGAGGCGGGGAAGGAGGTCCCATGGGTGAGTCACGCCCGCCGGAGCCCGTACCGCCCGTCAGTCGCACCGTCCTCGACACCGCCGACGTGGGCCGGGCGCTGACCCGGATCGCCCACGAGGTCCTCGAGCGCAACCGCGGCAGCGCCGACCTGCTCCTGCTCGGCATCCCCACCCGCGGGGTGCCGCTGGCCGCCCGGCTCGCGGGCCTGCTCGCCCGCTTCGACCCCGACCGGCCCGACGGTGCGGGACCTGTGGCCCACGGCAGCCTCGACATCGGTCTCTTCCGCGACGACGTCCGCCTGCGTCCCGCGCGGGCGCTCTCCGCGACCGACGTCGGCGCCCGGGGGGTCGACGGCGCGGTCGTCGTCCTGGTCGACGACGTCCTCTTCTCCGGCCGGTCGGTCCGCGCGGCGCTGTCGGCGCTCGACGAGTTCGGCCGGCCCCGGGCGGTCCAGCTCGCGGTGCTGGTCGACCGCGGCCACCGCGAGCTGCCGATCCGCGCGGACTACGTCGGCAAGAACCTCCCCACGGCCCGGGCCGAGCAGGTCCGCGTCCGGCTGGTCGAGACCGACGGGGAGGACGCCGTGAGCCTCACCACCCCGGCGGAGCGCGCGTGAGACACCTGCTCTCGGCCGCCGACCTCGACCGCGCCGAGGCGACCGCGATCCTCGACACCGCCGACCGGATGCGGTCCCTGGCCGACGGGCCGGTGCGCAAGCTGCCGACCCTGCGCGGGCGCACCGTCGTCAACCTCTTCTTCGAGGACTCCACCCGGACGCGGATCTCCTTCGAGGCGGCGGCCAAGCGGCTGTCCGCGGACGTCCTCAACTTCAGCGCCAAGGGGTCGAGTGTCTCCAAGGGCGAGAGCCTGAAGGACACCGCGATGACCCTGCAGGCGATGGGCGCGGACGCGGTCGTGGTCCGCCACCCGTCCAGCGGGGCGCCGCACCGCCTGGCGGCCGCCGGCTGGACCCGGGCCGCCGTCGTCAACGCCGGCGACGGCACCCACGAGCACCCGACGCAGGCGCTGCTCGACGCGTTCACCCTGCGCCGCCACCTGCACCCGGCCGGCGGCGCCCTGGACGGCGTCCGGGTCGCGATCGTCGGCGACGTCCTGCACTCCCGGGTCGCCCGCTCCGACGTGTGGCTGCTGCACACCCTCGGCGCCGAGGTGACGCTGGTGGCCCCGCCGACGCTGCTGCCGTGGGGCGTCGGGGCCTGGCCGTGCCGGGTGACCAGCGACCTCGACGCGGTCCTGGCCGACAGCGACGCGGTGATGATGCTGCGGGTCCAGGGCGAGCGGATGAACGCCGCGTTCTTCCCGACGACCCGGGAGTACAGCCGCCGCTACGGCCTGGACGCCCGGCGGGCCGCGCGGCTGCCCGCGCACGCCCTCGTCCTGCACCCCGGGCCGATGAACCGCGGCGTCGAGATCAGCGCCGAGGTGGCGGACGGGCCGCGGTCGGTCATCGTGGAGCAGGTCGCCAACGGGGTGGCCGTGCGGATGGCCGTCCTGTACCGGCTGCTCGCCGGAGAGGAGGCCCTGTGACCGGCGGAGGTGCAGTGACCGGCGGAGGCCCTGTGATGACGGTGCTGCGCGGCGTCCGGCCGCTCGGGGGCGACCCGGTCGACCTCGTCCTCGGCCCGCCCGACGGCGACCGGCCCGGGCTGATCACGGCGATCACCCCGGCCGGGACGGCGGCGGTGCCCACCGGGGCCCGCGTCGTCGAGGGCCGGGGGAGCGACGGCCGCGGCCTGATCGCCCTGCCCGGGCTGGTCGACCTGCACACCCACCTGCGCGAGCCGGGTCGCGAGGACGCCGAGACGGTCGAGTCCGGCACCCGGTCCGCGGCCCTCGGCGGGTTCGTCGCGGTCTTCGCGATGGCGAACACCGACCCGGTCACCGACACCGCGGGGGTCGCCGAGCAGGTGTGGCGCCTCGGCCGCGACGCGGGCTGGTGCCACGTGCAGCCGGTCGGCGCCGTCACCGTCGGCCTCGCCGGCGCGCGGCTGGCGGAGCTGGGCGCGATGTCGGAGTCCGCGGCCGCCGTGCGGGTGTTCTCCGACGACGGGCACTGCGTGTCCGACCCGCTGCTGATGCGCCGCGCGCTGGAGTACGTCCGGGCCTTCGACGGCGTCATCGCCCAGCACGCACAGGACACCCGGCTCACCGAGGGCGCCCAGATGCACGAGGGCGACGTGTCCGCGCGCCTCGGGCTGGCCGGCTGGCCCGCGGTCGCGGAGGAGGCGGTCATCGCCCGCGACGTGCTGCTCGCGGCGCACACCCGCAGCCGCCTCCACGTCTGCCACGTCTCCACCGCCGGGTCCGCGGAGATCATCAGGCTGGCCAAGGCGCGCGGCCTGCCGGTCACCGCCGAGGTCACCCCGCACCACCTCGTGCTCACCGATGCCCTCGCCGAGGGCTACGACCCGGTGTTCAAGGTCAACCCGCCGCTGCGGACGGCCGCCGACGTCGCGGCGCTGCGCGCGGCCGTGGCCGACGGGACGATCGAC
>CAXSIB010000089.1:0-10349 GCA_964237095.1 uncultured Actinomycetales bacterium | reverse complement strand
CCGCCGGCATCCCCGCGGCGGGCAGCCGGAGCAGGACCGAGCCGCCGGTGGCGAGACGGCCGCGGCCCCCGGCACTGACGACCAGCTCGCGCCCGCGCAGCCGGCCGCGGCCGGCGTCGCGCCCCGCGGCGGCACCCGCCCCGGACCAGCGGGCGGCCGAGCAGCGCAGGACCACGTCGGCCCCGGGCCAGGCCCCCAGCGGCAGCAGCACCGCACCCCGCTGGCGGGCCCGGGCGGCGAGGCGGGAGCGCTCGGCCGCCGACAGCCGCTCGACCCCGGCCACGGCGAGCAGGTCCATCCCGTCGAGCAGGGCGGCGGCGATCCCGCTGAGGTTCGGTCCCGGCGAGGGCACGAGCGCGAGCCGGGACAGGTCCACCCCCAGCTCGGCCGCCGCGAGCGCACCCAGGTCCCCCACCCCCACGACCGCGGACCAGGACCCGGCGGCGGAGGCCGCCGACAGCAGGGTCAGCAGCAGGGTGGTCGCCCCGGACGGGACGACACCCGGACGGCCGGGCTCGGAGCCGGACCGCGCGGAGCCGAACCGCGCGGAGCCGGACCGCGCTGACCCGGGAGACGCCGGGCCGGACAGGCCGGCGCCGGCCCCGAGGACCGCGACGACGCTGCCCCGGCGCAGCCCGGCGTCCGGCAGCAGACCGGCGAGCGCCGGCACGACCGGCAGCACCGCGGTCGGGTCGAGGGTGGGCGCCGAGGCCGGCCGGACCGCGGACCGCTCGGCGCCCTGGACGACCGGCCCGTGGGCCACCGACCGGTTGGCGAGGCGCGCCCGCAGCTCGTCCAGGACGGCGGCCCGGGCGTCGGGCGCGACGGCCTGCAGCTGCGGCACCCCGCCCCACCTCCCCTGCCCGGATCGAACACGTGTTCGACGTCGAGGGAAGTGAACCTCGGGCCTCCGACAGAACGCAATCGAGGCTGTGACCAGCGGGAACCGTGTTCAGGGTGGGACTCAAGTGATGAGAGTGACTCGATCTCCTCGGCGTGTCGGAGGCGTGTCGGAGCGGTGTCGTGTGGGTGCGGGGCCGCCGCCGTCCGACCGGGGGACGTGCCGGAACACGGCGACCCCGGTCCCGGTTGCCCTCAGCAGACGAGCGCCCTGCACCCCGAACGCCCTGCACCCCAGTCGCCCTGAACCCCAGTCGCGCTGCAGACCACGGAGGTACCACCCATGGCCACCCTGACCGTCGGCACCGAGAACGGCACCCCCGTCGACCTCCACTACGAGGACCTCGGCGCCGGCACCCCCGTCGTCCTGATCCACGGCTGGCCGTTGAGCGGGCGCTCGTGGGAGGCCCAGGTCCCCGCGCTGATCGAGGCCGGCCACCGGGTCGTCACCTACGACCGCCGCGGCTTCGGGAGCTCGTCGCAGCCGTGGGACGGCTACGACTACGACACCTTCGCCGCGGACCTGAACCAGCTGATGGAGCACCTCGACCTGCGCGGCGCGACCCTCGTCGGCTTCTCGATGGGCGGCGGCGAGGTCGTCCGCTACATCTCCACGTACGGCACCGCCCGTGTCGCGAAGGCCGTGCTGGCGTCGGCGGTCCCACCGTTCCTCTACACGTCCGCGGACAACCCCGACGGGGGTCTCGACGACGCGACGATCGCCGGTTTCCGACTCGCGGTGAAGACCGACCGGATCGCGTTCCTCGACGACTTCACGACGAACTTCTTCAGCGCCGGCGGAAAGCTCCAGGTGAGTGAGGCCCAGCGGGAGTACGCCCGCGACCTCGCCGCGGTCGCCTCGCCGAAGGGCACCCTGGACTGCATCACCGCGTTCGCCGGCACCGACTTCCGCGGTGAGCTGGGCAAGCTGACCATCCCGACGCTGGTCATCCACGGCGACTCCGACGCGGTCGTCCCGTTCGAGGTCAGCGGCCGCCGCTCGCAGCTGGCGATCGCCGGCAGCGAGCTCGTGGTCATCGCGGGCGGCCCGCACGGCGTCAACGCCTCCCACCCGCAGGAGTGGAACGACGCGGTGCTCGCCTTCCTGGCGAAGTAGGTCCCGGTACCAGGACCAGGCACCAGGCACCAGGTACTAGGACCGTCCACCGGAAAGCGTCGGAGAGCAGAGGGGGAGGCAGGTGCCGGACCGCGGGGAAGCGCTGCAGCAGCTGGGGTTCCTGACCATCGGGGTGTTCGACGCAGACGACCCGGCGGCGGGACACGAGACCACGCTGGAGATCATCGAGCTCGGTGAGCGGCTCGGGTTCGACAGTGCGTGGCTGCGTCACCGCCACCTCCAGTACGGCATCTCCTCCCCCGTCGCGGTCCTGGCGGCCGCTTCCCAGCGCACGCGGCGGATCGCGCTCGGGACCGCGGTCACCCCGCTGGGCTGGGAGAACCCGCTGCGCCTGGCCGAGGACTGGGCCACGGTCGACGTGCTGTCGCACGGACGGCTGAACCCGGGCTTCAGCACCGGCACCCCGATGCACTGGGACGACGTCCGCCATGCCCTCTACCCGGACACCGCGGACGTCGAGGACCTCGGCCAGGAGCGCGGGGCCCGGCTGCTGCGCTTCGTCCGCGGCGAGCCCGCGAGTGCGTTCCGCGGCGCCGAGGGCGGGGAGACGTACTCCGACCGCGTCGAGCCGCACTCCCCCGGCCTCGCCGGGCGGCTCTGGTGCGGGGTGGGCAGCGTGCGCTCGGCCACCTGGGCGGGCGAGCAGGGACTGAACCTGCTGACGTCGAGCGTCCTGCGGGCCACGGACGCCTCGGCTGACTTCGCGGCGCTGCAGGCCGAGCAGATCCGCGCGTACCGGGCTGCCCACCCCGACGGCGCCGCCGCCCGGGCGTCGCAGGGCCTCGTCGTCATCCCGACGGACACCGCCACGGCGGCCCAGCGGGAGAAGTACGAGGCCTACGTCGCCGCGCGCACCCCGCGGACGGCCACCCCGCAGGGCCCGGCGAAGCTGCTGTTCGCCCGCGACCTGATCGGGACCTCGGAGCAGATCGCCGAGGAGCTGTACGCGCACGCCGGCTTCCGCGAGGTCCGCGAGGTCGTGTTCGCGCTGCCGTTCACCTTCGAGCCCGCGGACTACGTGCAGCTGCTCACCGACATCGCGACCGGGCTCGGCCCCGCGCTGGGCTGGACGCCCGCCGCCTGACGGCCCCTCCCTGCGAGAAAGGCAGCTCAGGAGACGACGACCTCGACCCGCTGGAAGTCCTTGAGCTCGGTGTACCCGGTCGTGGCCATGGCCCGGCGCAGCGCCCCGATCAGGTTCATCGTCCCGTCGGGCACGTGGGACGGGCCGTAGAGGACCTGCTCGAGGGAGCCGGCGGTGCCGAACCGGACCCGCTCGCCGCGCGGCAGCGTCGAGTGGTGGGCCTCCGGGCCCCAGTGGTAGCCGCGCCCGGGGGCCTCGGTGGCCAGGGCCAGCGGGGACCCGATCATCACCGCGTCGGCGCCGCACGCGATGGCCTTCGCGATGTCGCCGGACCGCCCGACCGAGCCGTCGGCGATCACGTGGACGTACCGCCCGCCGGACTCGTCGAGGTAGTCCCGCCGGGCCGCCGCGACGCCCGCGACCGCCGACGCCATCGGCACCGCGATCCCGAGCACCTGGCGGGTCGTGTAGGTCGCGCCGCCGCCGAAGCCGACGAGGACTCCGGCGGCCCCGGTGCGCATGAGGTGCAGCGCCGCCTGGTAGGTCGCGCAGCCGCCGACGATGACCGGGACGTCGAGGGAGTAGATGAACTCCTTGAGGTTCAGCGGCTCCGCGCGGGAGGACACGTGCTCCGCGGACACGGTGGTCCCGCGGATCACGAACAGGTCGACCCCGGCGGCGAGGACCACGTCGGCGAACTGCCGGGTCCGCTGCGGGGACAGCGATCCCGCGACGGTGACCCCGGCGTCGCGGATCTCCGCCAGCCGCGCGGTGATGAGATCGGCCTGGATGGGCGCCGCGTACAGCTCCTGCAGCCGCGCAGTGGCCGCCGCGTCGTCCAGGCCCGCGATCTCGGCCAGCAGCGGCTCGGGATCGGCGTACCGGGTCCACAGGCCCTCGAGGTTGAGCACCCCCAGTCCGCCGAGCCGCCCGAGGGCGATCACGGTGGCCGGGCTCATCACGGAGTCCATCGGGGCGGCGACCACGGGGATGTCGAACCGGTAGGCGTCGATCTGCCAGGCGGTCGACACCTCCTCCGGGTCCCGCGTCCGGCGGCTCGGCACGATCGCGATGTCGTCGAACGCGTACGCCCGCAGCCCGCGCTTGGCCTGCCCGATCTGCACCTCGGTCACCCGGCGACCCTACCGGCGGGGTCGACCGGGCCCGGTGCCCGCCGGAACGGGACGGGACAGGTCGGGGGCGGGATCAGTGCGGGGCGTAGTTCGGGGACTCCGCGGTCATCGCGACATCGTGCGGGTGGGACTCCTTCAGCCCCGCCGCGGTGATCCGGACGAAGCGGCCGTTCTCCTTGAGGGTCTCGACGTCGCGGGCGCCCACGAACCCCATCGACGCGCGCAGGCCGCCGACGAGCTGGTAGGCGACCCCCGCGAGCGGACCGCGGTAGGGCACCTGGGCCTCGACGCCCTGCGGGACGAGCTTGTCGTCGGACAGCACGTCGTCCTGGAAGTAGCGGTCCTTGGAGAAGGAGCGGGTGCGCCCGTTCTCCCGGGACGCCATCGCGCCGAGGGAGCCCATGCCGCGGTAGTGCTTGTACTGCTTGCCGTTGATGAACACGAGCTCGCCCGGGGACTCCTCGACCCCGGCCAGCAGCGACCCGATCATCACCGAGTCCGCGCCGGCGACGAGGGCCTTCGCGATGTCCCCGGAGTACTGCAGCCCGCCGTCGCCGATGACCGGCACCCCGGCCGGCCGGCAGACCGCGGCGGCCTCGGCGATCGCCGTCACCTGCGGGACGCCGACGCCCGCGACCACCCGCGTGGTGCAGATCGAGCCGGGGCCGACCCCGACCTTGACCGCGTCGGCGCCGGCCTCGACGAGGGCGCGCGCGCCGGCCCGGGTCGCGACGTTGCCGCCGACCACGTCGACGTCGGCGAACGCCCGGTCCCGCTTGAGCCGCCGGACCATGTCCAGCACCGCCGAGGAGTGCCCGTGCGCGGTGTCGACCATGAGGACGTCGACCCCGGCCTCGAGCAGCAGCCCCGACCGCTTGTAGGCGTCGTCCCCGACCCCGATGGCCGCCGCGACGACGAGCCGGCCCGACGCGTCCTTGGTCGACAGCGGGTACTGGTCGCGCTTGACGAAGTCCTTCACGGTGATCAGCCCGACGAGGCGGCCGGCGGCGTCGACCAGCGGCAGCTTCTCGACCTTGTGCTGGTGCAGGAGGTCCAGCGCCGTCGTGGCGTCGACGCCGACCGGCGCGGTGACCAGCGGCATCGGGGTCATGACCGCCGCGACCGGGCGGGAGTGGTCGGACTCGAAGCGCATGTCCCGGTTGGTGACGATCCCGACCAGCACCCCGGCGGCGTCCACGACCGGCACCCCGGAGATCCGGTAGTGCGCGCAGAGCCGGTCGACGTCGGCGAGGGAGTCCGTCGCCGAGCAGGTGACCGGGTTGGTCACCATGCCGGCCTCGGAGCGCTTCACGAGGTCGACCTGCGTGGCCTGGTCGTCGACGGACAGGTTGCGGTGCAGGACGCCGAGACCGCCCTGGCGGGCCATCGCGATCGCGAGGCGGGCCTCGGTGACGGTGTCCATCGCGGCCGACATCAGCGGGATGCGGATCCGCACGTTGCGCGTCGCCCACGTCGAGGTGTCGACCGCGGACGGGATCACGTCGGACTCCGCGGGCAGCAGGAGGACGTCGTCGAACGTCAGCCCCAGTGGGATGTCCCCGCCCATGGCCGGCTGCGGGACGGCCGAGGCGGACATGGTCGACCCGGACGTGGTCGACCCCGACCCGGCCGAGGGTGACACGGCCGACGGGGCGACGGGCTCGGACACGGGGGCTCCCTGGGGTCGCGACGACGGGGCGGACAGCGGCGCCGCTGGCGGACTCCGACGGTACCTCGCGGCCGCCGGCCGGGACCCGCCCGCGCGGGGTCACTGGGCGAGGGTCGCCAGCACCTCCACGGCCCGCGGGAAGTCCGCGACGTGGACCACGCCGGACGGGAGCCGGGCCGGGTCCCAGCCGAGTCCGCCGACCACCAGGCGGGTGGGCCGGGAGCCGGCCGTGAACGCACCCAGCTCCATCCCGGCCGTCTCGGCCAGCTGCGACCAGACGAACACCGCCGAGGGCGCGACCCGCCGGACCGCCGCGGTGAGGGCCTCGAGCGGGACCCGCGCCCCCAGCACCCGCGACCCCACCTGCCGCTCGGCCAGGGCGGCCGCGATCGCGTAGAGAGGCAGTGAGTGCTGCTCCTCCGCTGCGCAGGCGAGCAGGACCGGCGCGGCGTTCAGCGGCTCCCCCCCGAACTCCGCCGCCCGCGAGCGCAGGGCGGTCAGGACGCACTCCGTCAGCAGGTGCTCGACCTCGACGCCGGCCCCGAGGCGGGCCCAGCGCCGCCCGACCGCCCGCAGCGCCGGCGCCAGCAGGGATTCCCAGCTCGCCACCACGCCCTGGCGGCGCACGGAGTCGATGACGAGGTCGGTGACGGCCGGGGAGTCCATCGCGAGCACCGCCCGGGCCAGGCCGCGGGCCTGCGCCGACGCGAGCCCGGTCCCGTCGCCGACCGCCCGCGCCGGGGTCGACCCGACGTCCACGCTCGCCCCGGGCTCCCGGACCGCGTAGCCGCCGTCGTCGCGGACGATGACCGCGAAGTCGGCGGCGAAGCGGTCGATGTCCTCCTCGGCGACCTCGGCCGGCCCCTGCGGTCCGTCCGCGGCGGCGCCCGCAGGGGCCGCGGACCCCGACTCCTCGCGCCCGGGGCGAACGGCGCCGACGGCCCCGGACCGCAGGCCGGACGGGCCCCTGGCGTCCTCCGGCGGCGACCCCGCGAGGGTGCGCAGGATGTCGCGCGGCGTGCCCACCGCGATGCGCGCGGCCTCGGCCGGGCCCGCGCCCTGCAGGACGAGGCGGCGCATCAGCGCGAGACGCTCGACGTCCTCGTCGGTGTATCGGCGGTGGCTGCCCTCCGCGTGGCTGTGCGGACCGAGGCCGTACCGGCGGTCCCAGGTCCGCAGGGTCGACGTGGCCACCCCGAGCCGGCGGGCGACGGCGCCGACCGACAGCGCGGGCCGGTCCGGGTCCGCCGTCGACCCGGTGTCCGCCGTCCCGCGGTCCGCCGCGACGTCCGACGACCCGCCCGGGGACGCGCTCAGGGACCCGCCCGCGGAGGGGTCCGACGGCGGCGCGTCGGCTCCTCCGTCGGCGCTGTCGGGCATGACAGCCATGTTCGCCCCAAAACGTTGCAGAAGCGAGCCCTCACGGCTCAAACCGTTGCAACCCCGCAAAAACTCCCCGCAGCGGGCCACTTGAACAAGTCCTGAACAAGTTGTAACGTCATCGACATCGCCGACCGGGGGGTCGGCGGACCTGCACCACCGTTCTGGGGGGAACACGAAATGGCTGACCTGTCGAGACTGCCCGGACCGATCGCCGACATCTGGGAGTGGCAGCTCCAGGGGGCGTGCCGGGACGCCGATCCGGACACCTTCTTCCATCCCGAGGGCGAGCGCGGCCCGCGCAAGGCGGCCCGTGACAGCGCCGCCCGGGCCGTCTGCGCGACCTGCCCGGTCCTGGCGCAGTGCCGGCGCCACGCCCTCGAGGTCCGCGAGCCCTACGGCGTGTGGGGTGGCCTCACCGAGGAGGAGCGAGAGCTCACCTACCTCGCCGCCGGGGTGGCGGCCCGGACCGTCGAGTTCGACCTGCCCCGGGCCAGCTGAGCCCGGGCCGACCAGCTCGACCGCACCGCGGGACAGCACAGCGCCCACGACTCGATCGGGTCGTGGGCGCTGGCATGTCCGGGCTGCGTCCGACCGACCGGACGGCGCCGCCTCCGGAGAAGGCGGAGCCGACCGGCCCCTAGGTGCTCAGTCGGTGCGGGTGGTGCTCAGTGCTGGTGGCCGTGCCCGTGGCCCGCGGCCTGCGGCTCGATCGGGTCCTCGGGCTTGTCGACGATCAGGGTCTCGGTCGTCAGCAGCAGCCCGGCGATGGAGCCGGCGTTCAGCAGGGCGGACCGGGTGACCTTGACCGGGTCGAAGATCCCGCGCTCGGCGAGGTCGGTGTACTCCATCGCCGCCGCGTCCCAGCCGAAGCCCTTGCCCCGCTCGCGGACGCCGTTGACGATGACCGAGCCCTCGACGCCGGCGTTGTCGGCGATCGCGCGCAGCGGCTCGTCGAGGGACCGACGGACGATGTTGACCCCGAGGGCCTCGTCGCCGCTGAGGCCGAGGTCGCCGTCGAGGGCGGCCGCGGCGTGCACCAGGGACGAGCCCCCGCCGGCGACGATGCCCTCCTCGATGGCGGCGCGGGTGGCGGAGACGGCGTCCTCGACGCGGTGCTTCTTCTCCTTGAGCTCCGTCTCCGTGGCGGCCCCGACCTTGACGACGCAGACGCCACCGGACAGCTTCGCGAGCCGCTCGGTGATCTTCTCCTTGTCCCAGTCGGAGTCGGTGTCCTCGGCCTCGGCGCGCAGCTGGGACTTGCGTCCCTCGACGGCCTCGGGCGTGCCGCCGCCGTCGACGAGCGTGGTGGTGTCCTTGGTCAGCACGACGCGGCGGACGGTGCCGAGCGCGTCGAGGTCGGTGGTGCTCAGCTGCAGGCCGGTCTCACCGGAGACGACGGTCGCACCGGTGAGGACGGCGATGTCGCCCAGGATCGCCTTGCGGCGGTCGCCGAACGCCGGCGCCTTGCTCGCCGCGACCGAGATGAGGCCCTTGATGCGGTTGACGACCAGCAGGGACAGGGCCTCGCCGTCGACGTCGTCGGCGATGATCAGCAGCGGCTTGCCGGCCTTGGCGACCTTCTCCAGCAGCGGCAGGAGGTCGGTGATCGCGGAGATCTTGGCGTCGTGCAGCAGGACGTAGGCGTCCTCGAGGACGGCCTCCTGGCTGTCGGCGTCGGTGACGAAGTACGGGGACAGGTAGCCCTTGTCGGTCTGCAGGCCCTCGGTGAACTCCAGCTCGGTCTCGATGCCGGTGTTCTCCTCGACGGTGATGACGCCGTCCTTGCCGACCTTGTCGAACGCCTCGGCGAGCAGGTCGCCGACGCTCTGGTCCTGCGCGGAGTTCGCGGCGACGAACGCGACCTGGCGACGGCTGTCGACGGGGATCGCGCCGGCGAGCAGCCACTCCGACACGGCGGCGGTGGCGGCGTCGATCCCGCGCTTCAGCGAGGTCGGGTTGGCCCCGGCGGACACGTTGCGCAGGCCCTCGTGGACGAGCTTCTGCGCGAGCACGGTCGCGGTGGTGGTGCCGTCGCCCGCGACGTCGTTCGTCTTGGTGGCGACCTCCTTGACCAGCTGGGCGCCGGCGTTGGCCCACGGGTCGGACAGCTCGATCTCGCGCGCGATCGTCACGCCGTCGTTGGTGATCGTCGGGGAGCCGTAGGAGTGGGCGAGGACGACGTTGCGGCCCTTGGGGCCGAGGGTCACCTTGACGGTGTCGGCGAGGGCGTCGACACCTGCCTGCAACGCCTCCCGGGCGTGGTCGGCGTAGTCGATGAGCTTGGGCACGGTGGCTCCTGCCAGGTTCTGTGGATGCGGAGATCGGGTGGTGCGCAGAGCGGGCGGTGCGGGGACGAGGTGGTGCGGCGCCCGCGTGCGAGACGCCCCGGGCCCGTCGTCGGTGCGACGACGGGCCGCGGGGCGCCGGGCGGCTGGTGCCGGTGGAGCAGGTCTTCGTCGGTCGGGTGCGGTCGATCAGGTGGTGCGGCGGTCCCGGTGGTGCGAGCGGCGACCGCTCAGGCGGCGGTGACGACCGCGAGGATGTCGCGGCCGGAGAGGATCAGGTAGTCCTCGCCGGACACGGTGACCTCGGTGCCCCCGTACTTGGAGTACAGGACCTTGTCGCCGACCTTGACGTCGAGCGGGATGCGCTTCTCGCCCTTGTCGTCCCAGCGGCCGTCGCCGACGGCGACGACGAGGCCCTCCTGGGGCTTCTCCTTGGCGGTGTCCGGGATGACCAGGCCGGACTCGGTGGTCTGCTCGGCGTCGACCGTCGACACGACGATCCGGTCCTCGAGAGGCTTGATGGAGACCGACACGCGGGACTCCCCCTTCAGTGAGTTGGCTGGGGCCCCACGGCTCTCGGGGCCCCACGGTGTGCGCGGTGGTGCAGCGTGCTCATGCGACGTCCTGGTCTCGCGCGCGGGCCGTCGGGTCGCCGTCGCGGGGGTCGACCGCCGGCTCGCGCTGGCACACCGGGGTGCGGAGTGCCAGCCCAAATCTAGGTCGGTCCTGGCAGTCGGTCAATGCGAGTGCCAGCCGA
>CAXSIB010000088.1:0-10381 GCA_964237095.1 uncultured Actinomycetales bacterium | reverse complement strand
CCGGGGTCCCCGGCGGCGAGCCCGAGCGCCGCGGCCGGCTCCGCCGCGACACCCGCCACGACCCCCACGGCGCCCACCGGCGGGAGCGGTGTCGCGACCGCGACCGCCGGCGCGACCACGCCCGCCGCGACGGCGTCGCCGACCGCGTCCGCCGACCTCCAGCGCTTCTACACGCAGCGGGTGACCTGGCGCGCCTGCGGCACCGCGGCGCAGTGCACCGACCTCACCGTCCCGCTGGACTACGCCGACCTGTCCCGCGGCACGATCACCATCGCGGTCGACCGGATCGCGGCCACCGGACCGGGCACCCCGCTCGGGGACCTCGTCGTCAACCCGGGCGGCCCCGGCGGGTCCGGGCTGCAGTACGCGCTCGGCGCCGCCCAGATCGTCGACCCCGCCGTCCGCGCGCGGTACGCGGTCGTGGGCTTCGACCCCCGCGGGGTCGGGCAGTCCACCCCGGTCAGCTGCCTGACCACCGCCGGGCTCGACGCCTTCGTGGACGCCGACCCGCTGCCCCGGACCGCGGCCCAGGTCGCCCAGGTGGCGGCCGCCGGCCGGTCGATGGCCGACGGGTGCGCGGCGCGGTCGGCCCGGATCCTGCCGTACCTGGGCACCGAGCAGACGGTGCAGGACCTCGACGTCCTGCGGGCGGCCCTCGGCCAGACCCGGCTCACGTACCTGGGCAAGAGCTACGGCACGTACATCGGCGCGGAGTACGCGCAGCGGTTCCCCGCGCGGGTCGGCCGGTTCGTCCTCGACGGCGCGGTGGACCCCACGCTGGACGCCGACTCCCTCGACCTCGGGCAGGCCGCCGGTTTCCAGGGGGCGCTGACGGCGTTCCTCACGCAGTGGACCGCGTCGGGCAGGTCACCGCTCGGGTCGACCCCCGCGGCGGCGCAGGCGGAGCTGATCAGGCTCCTGGCCCCGCTCGCCGCACACCCCCTGGCCCTGCCCGCCGGCGGCTCCCGGCCGCTGACCCTGGGCGAGGCCGTCAACGGGATCATCTACCCGCTCTACTCGAAGTCGACCTGGCCCACCCTCGAGGTGACCCTCGCCGCCTTCGCCAAGGGCAACGGCACCGACCTGCAGATCGTGTCCGACGCCGACACCGGCCGGGGCCCGAGCGGCTACCAGGACAACAGCCTCTCGGCGTTCTGGGCGACGAGCTGCCTCGACCGCGGCTACCGCGACACCGACGCGCAGATCCGCGCGCAGCTCCCGGCGTTCGAGAAGGCCTCGCCGGTGTTCGGGCTCGCCCTCGCGTGGGGCAGCATCCCCTGTCGCTACTGGCATGCGCCGGCGACGGGGTCGGCGAAGGCGGTCCACGCCGCGGGCGCGCCGCCGATCCTGGTGGTCGGCACGACCCGGGACCCGGCGACGCCGTACGCGTGGGCGAAGTCCCTGGCGGCGCAGCTGGACTCCGGGGTCTTCCTCGGCCGGGTCGGCGACGGCCACACGGCCTACGTCGAGGGCAACTCCTGCATCGACGGTCACGTCGACCACTACCTGCTGACCGGGCGCACCCCGGCCGACGGCACGGTCTGCCTGGACCCGTCCACGGGCTGACCCGCGTCGCCCGGCAGCGCCCGCACCGCGGCGAGCGCCCACCCGGCCAGCAGGAGCAGCACCCCGGCGATCACCGTGTGCACCGTGCGGAACGCCGCCGACCAGTCCCCGGCCCAGACCGTGACCAGCCGGAACACCGACCACGCGATCGCGAGGACGCCCAGCACCCGGACGAGGCGCGCGAGGCGCCGCGCCGTGGCCCCGGCCCGGCCCGCCCGGTGACGGACCGCGACGACCGCGACCGCCACCGACAGCCCGAGCAGGAGCACCGACGCGGTGACCGAGTCCCACGTCCGCGCCCGGATCGCGGTCACCAGCCGGAACCCGTAGGTGACCAGGACCCAGCCGCCGACGTACAGCGCCGGGCGCACCGCGCGCAGGGTCCGTCCGGTGGTCCGCATGCCCCGATCCTCCCCGGTCCGCCCGGCCGGCCGGGCGGGGCCCCGCGGCCGGTGCGCCGGATACGGTCACGCGGATGGGCTTCGACGTGGACGCCGGCGCGTACGCGCGGTTCATGGGGCGCTTCTCCGAGCCGCTGGCCGCGGAGTTCACGGCGCTGCTCGACGTCCGTGCCGACGATCGGGTCCTCGACGTCGGCTGTGGGCCCGGGGCGCTGACGACGCTGCTGGTCGAGCGGACCGGCGCCGGCGCCGGCGCGGTGGCCGCGGTGGACCCGTCCGCGCCGTTCGTCGACGCGGTCCGCGCGCGCCTGCCCGGGGTCGACGTGCACCTCGCCGCCGCCGAGGCCCTGCCGTTCGGCGACGGCGCGTTCGACCTCGCCGTGGCCCAGCTGGTGGTCCAGTTCATGGCCGACCCGGTGGTGGGGCTCACCGAGATGGCGCGGGTGACCCGCCCGGGTGGCCGGGTCGCGGCGTGCGTGTGGGACCACGCCGGCGGCGCCGGCCCGCTGGCGACGTTCTGGCGGGCCGCCCACGTCGTCGACCCACACGCCCCGGACGAGTCGGCGCGGGCCGGGGTCCGCGAGGGCCACCTGACCGAGCTGTTCGACCGGGCCGGGCTGCGGGACGTGGGGTCGACGGTGCTGACCGTCCGCGTCGGGGTCGCCGGCTTCGACGCCTGGTGGGAGCCCTTCACCCTCGGGGTCGGGCCGGCCGGGGCGTACGTCGCCGCGCTCGACGACCGGCGGCGCCGCGACCTCCGGACGCGCTGCGCCGAGCTGCTCCCGACCGGACCCTTCGAGGTCACCGCCAGCGCCTGGACGGCCGTCGGGCGCGTCTGACGACGGGGCCGGCCGGTCCGGCTCGCCGCCGCGCCCGCTCAGTGGCCGCGGTCGAGCCACTCCTGGACGTGCGGGGCCTCGGCGCCGATCGTGGTGTCGTCGCCGTGCCCGGGGTGGACGACGGTCGCCGGCGGCAGGGTCAGCAGCGTCGCCCGGATCGAGTCGACGATCGTCGGGAAGTCGGAGTACGACCGGCCCGTCGCACCCGGTCCCCCCGCGAAGAGGGTGTCCCCGCTGAAGACCGCGCCGAGCGCGGGGGCGTACAGGCACACCGCGCCCGGCGCGTGACCCGGGGTGTGCAGCACGTGCAGCGCGACGCCGCCGGCGTCGACGACCTGACCGTCGGACAGGTCGCCGTCCGGCGCGCGGTCGGGGTAGACCCGGTCCCAGAGCACCCGGTCGGCCGGGTGCAGGAGCACCGGCGCGCCCGTCGCCGCGGCGAGGTCGGCCACGGCGTCGATGTGGTCGTCGTGGGCGTGGGTGCAGACGATCGCGCCCACGGTCCGGCCGTCGACGGCGGCCAGGATCGCGGCGGCGTCGTGGGCGGCGTCGACCACCACCACCGAGGCCTCGTCGCCGATCACCCAGACGTTGTTGTCGACCTCCCAGGTGCCGCCGTCGAGGCTGAACGTGCCGTGGGTGACGACCTTCCCGACCATCGGGTGGGTCACGCCGCCGACCCGGCGCCGTCGAAGAGCACGACCGAGCGGAGCACGTCGCCGCGGCCCATCGCGGCGAAGGCCGCCTCGACGTCGTCGATCCCGATGGTCTCCGACACGAAGCCGTCGAGGTCGAGGCGGCCCTGGCGGTACAGGTCGACCAGCATCGGGAAGTCCCGGCTGGGCAGGCAGTCCCCGTACCAGGACGACTTGAGGGAGCCCCCGCGGCCGAAGACGTCGAGCAGCGGCAGGGAGAGGGTCATCTCCGGGGTGGGCACGCCGACCAGGACGACCGTTCCCGCCAGGTCGCGGGCGTTGAACGCCTGCACGTACGTCTCCGGGCGGCCGACCGCGTCGATCACGACGTCCGCGCCGAAGGAGTCCGTCAGCGCCCGGATCGCCTCGACCGGGTCGCCCTCGCGGGAGTTGACGGTGTGGGTGGCGCCGAACGTCCGGGCGGTCTCCAGCTTGCGCGGGTCGACGTCGACGGCGATGACCTTCGAGGCTCCGGCGAGCGCCGCTCCGGCGATGGCGGCGGTGCCGACCCCGCCGCAGCCGATCACCGCGACGGTGTCCCCGCGGGTGACGGCGCCGGTGTTGATCGCCGCGCCGATGCCGGCCATGACCCCGCAGCCGAGCAGGCCGACCGCGGCCTTCGACGCGGTCGGGTCGACCTTCGTGCACTGGCCCTCGTGGACGAGGGTCGTGTCGGCCAGGCTGCCGATGCCGAGGGCGGCCGACAGGGGCGTGCCGTCGGCGAGGGTCATCTTCTGCGCCGCGTTGTGCGTGTTGAAGCAGTACCAGGGGCGGCCCCGGCGGCACGCCCGGCACTGCCCGCACACCGCGCGCCAGTTGAGGATCACCGAGTCCCCGACCGCGACGTCGGTCACGGCGTCGCCGATCGCGCGGACGGTGCCGGCCGACTCGTGGCCGAGCAGGAACGGGAAGTCGTCGGAGATGCCGCCCTCGCGGTAGTGGAAGTCGGTGTGGCAGACCCCGCAGGAGGCGACGTCGACCTGGACCTCGTGCGGACCGGGGTCGGGCACGATCACGGTCTCCACCGTCACCGGGCGCCCCTTGCCCATGGCGACGACCCCGCGGACCTCCAACGGCATGACCGACCCCTTCCTGCGACGCGCCCGTCCGCGCCGAGGGGCGCCGGAGCCCGTCCGAGCCGGGCGGGGGCCATCCCACCAGACGCCGCGAGCCGGCCGGGCCGGTGGCGGGGGAGGTGGCGGGGCGGGACCGGCCCGGTACGCTGTCCTGGTCCGCGCCGGCCTCCGGCGCGCGACGCCGCCCTAGCTCAGTCGGCAGAGCGACGCTCTCGTAAAGCGTAGGTCAAGGGTTCGATTCCCTTGGGCGGCTCTCCTGTCGACGCAGGTCAGGCGGCCTGCCCGTCGACCACGAGGGGAGTCCGGCGATGGCCACGGTGACGGTGACGATCCGGGCGACGCCGGCGGAGGTCTTCGCCGTGCTCGCCGACGGCTGGACGTACCCGAGCTGGGTGGTCGGTGCCTCCCACGTCCGTGCGGTGGAGGACGGGTGGCCGGCGGTCGGCTCGCGGCTGTTCCACGCGAGCGGGACCTGGCCGCTGACCGTCGACGACGAGACCCGCGTCGAGGAGGTCGACCCCGCCCGCCGGCTGGTGCTGCTCGTGAGCGGCGGCCCGCTCGGCGACGCCCGGGTCGACCTGTCCCTGGTACCCGAGCTGCCGGCGGCCACGTCCACGCGGGTGACGCTGGTGGAGGAGCCGGTCAGCGGCCTCGGGCGGTGGTTCCAGAACCCCCTCGGCGACCTGCTGCTCGAGCGGCGCAACGCCGAGACCCTCGCCCGTCTGGCCCGCCTGGTCGAGCGCCCGACCACCCCGTCATGACCCACGCACCGACCGGAGCCGGGTCCGCCGACATCCCGGCCCCCGTGGCACCCGGCACGGCGGCCGACCGGCGGGTCGCGGTGTCGCTCACCTTCGACTTCGACGCGGAGTCGGCGTGGCTCGGGTCGTTCGGGGTGGACACGCCGTCGGCCCTGTCGCGCGGGGCGTACGGCGCGACAGAGGGGGTGCCGCGGATCCTCGACCTGCTGGAGAAGTACCGGCTGCCGGCGACGTTCTTCATCCCGGGGGACACCGCCGACCGCCACCCGCAGGAGACGAAGGCCATCGCGGCCGCAGGTCACGAGCTCGGCCACCACGGCTACCTGCACGAACCCCCGCCCGGGCTCACCGAGGCCGAGGAGCGGGAGATGCTCCAGCGGGGCTTCGACGCCCTCGAGCGGCAGACCGGGCAGCGGCCCCGCGGCTACCGGTCCCCGGCGTGGGAGCTGTCGCACCACACCTACGCGCTGCTCGCCGAGTTCGGGATCGAGTACGACGCGAGCCAGCTCGGGGCCGACCGCCCGTACTGGGTCCACGACCACGGGGTGAAGACCGACATCGTCGAGGTCCCGGGGGCGTGGGAGCTGTGCGACTCGTCGCTGTTCATGTTCGTCCCCGGGGTCTCGACCGGGCTCGCGTCGCCGTCGCAGGCCGAGGAGATCTGGTGGGGCGACTTCGACGGCATGCACGGCGAGGGCGGCGACGCCGCGTTCGTCATGACGTTCCACCCGCAGATCAGCGGCCGCCACCACCGGCTGCAGGTCATCGAGCGGCTCATCCGGCACATGCAGGCTGCCGACGGCGTCTGGTTCGCCCAGCTGGGCGAGATCGCCGACGAGTTCCGCGCCCGCGAGGCGGCGACACCGACACCGACACCGACACCGGCGGCGGCACCGGGCGCCTGAGCCGGTGGTCCGCGCTCGCCGCCGGCGCGAGCCCTAGCCTGCTGGCGTGTCCGACGTCGCGGTCCAGCTGCTGGTCGGCCTGCTGACGGTCGTCGCGGCGTTCTACGCGGCGCGGTCCGGCGCGCGCGCCGCCCAGGCCTCGACCGACGCCCTCGACCGGGCTGCCCGCCGGGAGGAGTGGTTCCGCCGCGTCCAGTGGGCCGCCGGGCTGACCCTCGCCGCCGGCACCCGCTCGCAGGCCGACGGACTGGCGCTGCTGGCGGTCCTGGCCCGCTCCGACCTCGCGGACGCCGACGACGAGCACCTGATCGAGGCCCTCAACCAGAACGAGGTGCTGGACGACCTCCAACGCCGGCTCACGGGCCGCGGGGAGGCGGTCCACGTACGGGTGTCGGTCGACCCACCCGCCCCCGCGGCGGCGGCGGCCGTGGCCCACGCGGAGCCCGCCGCCGGGGGCAGCTCGGCCGCGACGACGATCACCGTCTCGCCGACGGTCGTCGAGGCCGCCCGGCTGCGGATCGTCCTGGACGAGCGCCTGCACCGGAGCACGACGACCGTGATCCGGACGCTGGCCGGCCCGCCGACCCCGTGACCGCCGCCGGACCGCCCGCCTTGGTCAGCTGTCCGCACTGCGGGTCCGGGGCCCTGGACGTCTGGGGCGTCCGGACCTCGCGGGCCGAGCGCGGCGCCTACGCGGGCTGGACCACCACCACCGGCCGGTTCGCGTGCACGGCCTGCGGCGCCGTGACGAGCCTCAGCACGCGGGTGCCCCCGAGCACGGGAGAGCCGCCGCCGACCCCGGGCTGACCCCGGGGCCGACAGCGGCTCGGCCGCGCGCCGCTCAGGCCTTGTTGGCCTTGTCGAGGATGGTCTGCGCCTGCTTCGCCGCGGTGGCGATCGCGTCGGCCGGGCTGATCTTCTGGAGCAGGGCCTTCTCCAGCTGCTGGCCGATGGCCTGGCTGATCTCGGTGTAGGCCGCGATCGACGGGCGGGTCTTGGCGTAGGCCAGCTCGTCGATGAACACCTGCAGGCGGTCGTCCTTGGCCACGTACGCCTTGAACGCCGGCACGTCCTCGGCCGTGGTGTAGCAGGGGAGGAAGCCGGTGGCGACGTCCCAGCGGGCCATCTGCGGGCCCTGCATGAACCAGGACAGGAAGTCCCAGCCACCCTTGGCCGCCGCGGGGGTGGTGTTCAGGATGAACGAGACGTCCGTGCCGGTGTTCATGGCCGGCACGCTCACCTTCGGGAACGCGAAGGTCCCGACGTTGGCCTGGCCAAGGGTGCCGTCCACGAGGCCGAGGTCGTAGGCGCCGTCGATGAACATCGCGAACTTGCCTGCGGTGAAGCCGGCCGCGCCGGCGTCGGTGTTCGTCGTCGACAGGCTCGTCGGGTAGGCGACGCCGGAGGTGATCAGGTCGACCCAGGTCTTGAGGCCGTTGACCCCGGCCGGGGAGTTGAACAGGACCTTGGTGTTGTCGGCGTTGAGGAACTCCCCGCCGCCGCTCCACAGCATCGACTCCCAGGTCCACACCGTCCACTCGTTGGAGCTGATCGGCAGGTAGATGCCGTACTGGCCCTTCTTGGTCAGCTTCTTCGCGTACGTCGCGACCTCGGCCCAGGTGGTGGGCGGGGTGGTGAGGCCGGCCTCGGCGAACATCTTCTTGTTGTAGAGGAAGCCGTAGTCGCCGCCGTCGGTCGGCAGGGAGTAGAGCTTGTCGTCGAACCGGCTCGACGCGAGCATGCCCGGCGGGATCTTCGTCTTGTCGACCGGGTTGCGGCCGGTGGCGAGGAGGCTGTCCAGCTGCACGACCTTGTCGGTCGCGATGATCTGGCCCATCTCGGCCGGCTCGGCGTAGCTGAACACGAAGTCCGGCCCCTGCCCGTTCGTGATCGCGCTGACCAGCTTCGGGCCGAACTGGTCCGAGGTGCCCGCGACGAACTGCAGTGCGACGTTGTAGTTCGTCTGCGAGGCGTTGTAGTCCTTCACGATCGCCGCGATCTCCTTGGCCCCGGCGTCGGTCGCCTGGTGCCAGGTGGTGATCGTCGTCGGGGTGCCGCCGCCACCCGCCGCGGCGCTGCCGCTCGGGGCGGCCGAGTCGGTGGCGCTGTTCGCGTTGCCGGTGACGGACCCGCCGCAGCCGGCGGCGGCGAGGGCCGCGCCGGTCGACAGGCCGAGCAGACCGCGGCGGGTGAGGGAACGGGCGGCGGGGTGCATGCGTGCGGTCATGGCTGCTCCAGGGTGGTGGGAAGGGGGGACGGGGGAGTGCTCGGGGCGCTCAGCGCAGTCCCCCGATGGAGATGGCCGAGATGATCTGCCGCTGGAAGACGAGGAAGACGATGACCACGGGGACGATCGCGAGCGTGGACCCCGCCATCAGGACGTTGAAGCCGCCGTTGCCGGCGAGCCCGGAGGACTGCAGCTGGCTGAGCCCCAGCTGCACGGTGAAGTACTGGGTCTTCGTCACGGCGACGAACTGGAAGAAGAAGTTGTTCCAGTTGTAGACGAACGACAGGATGGTGAAGGCCCCGATCATCGGTGTGGCCATCGGGACCATGATCTGCGTGAGCCGCTTCCACACGCTCGCGCCGTCGATGCGGGTGGCGTCCTCGATCTCGTCCGGGAAGTTGGAGAAGAACTGCCGGAAGAGGAACGCCCCGAGGATCGAGGGGATGTTCGGGACGATCAGGCCCTGGTAGGTGTTCAGCCAGTTCAGCGCCGACAGCAGGCTGATCAGCGGGGTGAGGACGATCTCGAACGGCACCAGCAGCGCCGCCATCAGCACCCCGAAGAGGAGGTTGCGCCCCCGGAAGGTGAGCCGCGCGAACGCGTAGCCCGCGGCGAGGCTGGTGACGACCTGGCCGAGGGTCGAGAGCCCGGCGACGACCAGGCTGTTGACGTAGTAGTGCCCGAACGGCGCCGCCGAGAAGATGTCGCGGTAGTTGGACGGGTGCCACGACTTCGGCAGGAAGGTCGGCGGGTAGGACAGCGCCTCGGTGCTGCTCTTGAAGCTGGTCAGCACCATCCACAGGAACGGCCCGAAGAACACGATCGACGCGGTGATGAGGACGCCGTGGCGCAGGACGGTCGCCACGACCGTCCGCCAGTGCAGGCGCCGACGGCGGCGGCGCCGGACGGCCGGCGCCGCCAGGGTGCCGGTGGCCGCGGGGGCGATGGTGGCCATGTGCTCCTCCTCAGCCCAGGGGGGCGGCGTCGCGGCGGTTGAGGAACCGCAGCTGGATGAGGGTCACGAGCATGCCGAAGACGAACAGCAGCATCGACGCCGCGGTCGCGAGCCCGCCGTGGAAGAACAGGAAGCCCTGCTGGTAGATCCAGAAGATCGCCGTGGTGGTGCTCTCCAGCGGGCCGCCCCCGGTCAGGGTGTAGACCTGCGTGAAGACCTGCAGGGCGCCGAGGATCCCCGTGACCACGAGGAACGCGGTCGTCGGGGCGACCAGCGGGAAGGAGATCCGCACGAAGCGCCGGATCGGTCCGGCCCCGTCCAGGGTGGCCGCCTCGAGGTAGCTCGTCGGGATCCCCGACAGCGCCGCGGAGAACAGGATCATGTTGTACCCGACCTGCTGCCACACGGAGAACCCGATGAGGGTGACCATCGCCCACGGGGTCTCCTGCAGGAAGTTGATCGGGGCGACGTTCACGTACTGCAGGGCGTCGTTCACGATGCCGCCGAGCGGGCTGAGCATGTAGGAGAAGATGAGCGAGCTGCCGACGATCGGGGCGATCACCGGGGTGAAGATGAGCGTCCGGTAGAGGGCCCGCCCACGGAACGGCTTGACCATCACCGCGGCGAGGAACAGACCGATCACCATGCTCACCGGGACCATGACGGCCACGAAGACCAGGGTGTGGAAGAGCGCCCAGCCGTAGCCGCTGGTGGTGAACAGCTCCTTGTAGTTGGCCAGGCCGACGGAGCTCAGCTCGCCGGGCTTGGCCGGGTTCCAGTCGGTGAAGCTGTAGAAGGCCGTCTCGATCAGCGGGAACAGGTAGAAGATCGCCAGCAGGATCGTGGTGGGTGCGACGAGGGCGTAGCCGGCCCGGCCCTCGGTCCGCACCGCGGACCGCCGCCGCGGGCGCGGCGCCGGCCGGGTGCGGCCGGCGGTGACCGCGCTCACGCGCCCG
>CAXSIB010000087.1:0-10387 GCA_964237095.1 uncultured Actinomycetales bacterium | reverse complement strand
CGGCGTGCTCACCGGCCGCCCGCGGCTCGCACCGTCTCGGCGACGGCGACCGCCCGCAGGACCGCGGCGGCCTTGTTCCGGGTCTCCTCGTCCTCGGTGGCCGGCACGGAGTCGGCGACGATCCCGCCGCCGGCCTGCACCTCGACCCGCCGGGGGCCGTCCGGGCCGCCGCGGAGGACCCCGGTGCGGATCGCGATCGCCGAGTCGACGTCGCCGCTGAAGTCGAGGTACCCGATGACCCCGCCGTAGACCCCGCGCCGGGTCGGCTCGAGCTTCTCGATGATCTCCATCGCCCGCGGCTTGGGCGCCCCGGACAGGGTGCCCGCGGGGAAGCAGGCGAGCAGCGCGTCCAGGCCGGTGCGGCCCGGGGTGAGTCGCCCCGTCACCGTCGACTCCAGGTGCATGACGTGGCTGTAGCGCAGCACCTCCATGAAGTCGACGACCTCCACGGTGCCGGGGACGCAGACGCGGCCGAGGTCGTTGCGCCCGAGGTCGACGAGCATGAGGTGCTCGGCGCGCTCCTTCTCGTCGGCGAGCAGCTCCGCCTCCAGCGCGGTGTCCTCCTCCGGGGTGGCGCCGCGGGGGCGGGTGCCGGCGATCGGGCGGGTCATCGCGGCGTCGCCGACCACCTTGACCAGGGCCTCCGGGCTGGACCCGACCACGTCGAGCAGCTCGCCGGAGCCGGTGAGGTCCCCGAGGCGCAGCAGGTACATGTAGGGGCTGGGGTTGGTCGCACGCAGGACGCGGTAGACGGTCAGCGCGTCCGCGGTGGTGGTCGTCCGGAAGCGCTGGGACAGCACGACCTGGAACGCCTCGCCGGCGCGGATCTCCTCCTGCGCGGCCTCGATCGCGCTCGCGTGCTCGGACTCGGTCCGGTCGCGGTCGTAGTGCGGCGGGGCGGCCAGGTCGGCGGTGGCGAGACCCGCGGTCGAGCGGGCCCCCGACCCGGCGGCGGCCGCCGTGGAGCCGGTGCCCGCACCCGTGCGCGCGCCCGGGCCGGCGGCACCGTCCCCCGGGATCGGGCCGACGCCCGCGAGGGTCGCCTCCATCGCGTCGAGTCGGGCGACCGCGTCGGCGTGCGCCTCGTCGACCCGGTCGGTGCTGCCGTCCCAGTTGACCGCGTTCGCGACCAGCAGGACCGTCCCGTCGCGGTGGTCCAGGACGGCGAGGTCGGTGGCCAGCAGGAACGCCAGCTCGGGGACGCCGGCGTCGTCGACCGCCAGCTCGGGCAGGCGCTCCAGGCGGCGCACGACGTCGTAGCCGAGGTAGCCGACGAGCCCCCCGGTCAGCGGCGGCAGCCCCGGCAGCCGCGGGGTGCGCAGCTGCTCGCACGTGCGCGCGAGCACGTCGAGCGGGTCGCCCTCGGGGACCCCGGCGGGCACGTGCCCGAGCCAGCGCGCCACACCGCCGCGTGCGGTGAGGGTGGCCGCGGACCGCACGCCGACGATCGACCAGCGCGACCACAGCCCGCCGTGCTCGGCGGACTCGAGCAGGAAGGTGCCGCTGCGGTCGCCGGCGAGGGCCCGGAACAGCCCGATGGGGGTGAAGGTGTCCGCGAGCAGCCGCCGGGTGACCGGGAGCACGCGGTGGTGCGCGGCGAGCTCCCGGAACTCCGCCAGGTCGGGGTGGTCGACGCCGAGCGCGCTCGGCGTCACGCGGGCGGCCCGGTCGTCGCCGCGGCGGGCTCGGGCGCGGGGGCGGTCTCGTGAGGGAGGTCGGGCGTGACCGGGCGGGACGCGGGGTCGGCGGGCGCGCCCTGGTACGCGGGCAGCTCGCGGCTGAAGCAGGACCGGGTGCCGGTGTGGCAGGCGGGGCCCTCCTGGTCGACGGTGACCAGCAGCGCGTCGCCGTCGCAGTCGAGGGCCACCGACCGCACCCACTGCCGGTGCCCCGACGTCTCGCCCTTGACCCAGTACTCCTGCCGGCTGCGCGACCAGTAGGTGGCGCGCCCCGTCGTGAGCGTGCGGCGCAGTGCCTCGTCGTCCATCCAGCCGAGCATCAGGACCTCGCCCGTGCCGTGCCGGGCGACGACGGCGGCGACGAGGCCGAGGGGGTCCCGGCGCAGGAGCGCGGCGATGTCGGGGTCGAGGTCGGGCGGGCGGGGAGGCACCCCGCCATCCTCCCCGAGCCGCCGGGGCGCTCGGCCGGCGCACCCGGTGGACGAGCCGTCCGGGCGGGGTCCGGTCCGGTCCGGGGTGGTCGGCGGGTCCGACCCGAGGGGTCCGACCCGAGGGGTCAGACCCGGGTGAACACCGCCGCGACGGTGACGTGGTTCACGACGCCGGCTCCCATCTTGTGCCAGCCGACCCCCCACTCGCTCCGGTCGACGTGCGTGTCGAGGGTGACGGTCATGCCGGCGCCGGACAGGTCGATCGTGGCAGCGAGGACGAGTGGCCGGGTGACGCCGTGCATCGTCAGCGTGCCCGTCAGCTCGACCGCCCCGGGTCCGGTCGGCCGGCCGCCGGTGACGTCCATGACCCACGTGGGATGGGTGGCCACGTCGAAGAAGTCCGCGGTGCGCACGTGCTCGTCGCGCTTGGTGATGCCCGACGCCACCGACGCCGCGTCGAGCACGAGGCGCCCGGTGATCGCGCCGTCGGGGGTCACGGTGCCGGTGCCCTCGAGCGCCTGCACGGTGCCCTTGACCGGCACCACCCACATGGCTCGCGTGGTGAAGCGGACGGTCGTCCGCGCCGGGTCGAGGATCCAGGAGCCGGCGTGCACCGACAGGTCGGGCGGGGTCTGCGTGATCGTCATGAGGTCTCCAGGGGCTCGACGGACGGACATCACGGCGACCCTAACAGTTCGTCTGTCCGAACTATTCGGCTGACCGGACCGTCGTCGCTAGGATGACGTCGTGAACGTCGCCCGGACGGGACCGCCCCACGAGTGCACCGTCCCCGACGGCCTCCGGTCCCTGGTGCGCCTGCTGCCCCGGGTCACCCAGGCGATGCGTCGCCGACCAGCCGCCGTCGCGGCGGCCGCGGGGACGTCGCTCGGGTCCCGCCACGGCTCGACCCTGCTGCTGGTGCGCGACGGGCGCTCGACGGTCGGCACGCTGGCGGCGGCCCTCGGGCTCAACCTCGCGACCGCCAGCGGTCTCGTGGCCGACCTCGAGCGCGTCGGCTTCGTCGAACGGTCGGCGGACCCGGCCGACCGTCGGCGGATCCTGGTCCGGGTCGTCCCCGGCGAGGAGGCCGCCGTCGACGCGTGGCTCGACCGCACGACCGCTCCGCTCACCCGCGTGCTCGAGCGCCTGGACGCCCGGGAGCGCGCCGTGTTCGTCCGAGCCCTCGGGCTCCTCGACGCCGAGCTCACCGCTCCGCCCCCGCTCAGCGCGCCGGCGGCGGTCCCGCTGCCCTGACCGACCGCGGGAGCGCGGTCGACGTGACCCGGCGCGGGCGGGGCCCGGACCTCACCACGCGGCGACCGACTCCGCGACGAGCTCCCCGAACAGCGCCTCGGGGTCGGCCACGTCGGCGGGCAGCCCGCGGGCGGCGAACCAGCGGCAGACGTTCTCGCAGTCGCGGCGGAGGAACTGCTGGCCGTTCGGGTTCGCGACGACGTCCACCACCTGCGGGAGGTCGATCAGCACGAGGCGGCCCTCGTGGACCAGCAGGTTGTAGGCGGACAGGTCGCCGTGGGCCCAGCCGTGCCGCGCGAGCACGGTGAGCACCGCGCGGAGCTGGGCGAAGAGGTCGGCGAGCTCGGCCGGGGTCGGTCGGGTCGCGGCGAGGCGGGGGGCCGCCATCCCGTCGGCGCCGACGAACTCCATGAGGATCTCGGTGCCGTTGAGCTGGACGGGGTACGGCACCGCCGCGCCGGCCTCCCACAGCGTGCAGAGAGCCGCGAACTCCGCGAGCGCCCACTGCCCGGCGAGCAGCTCGCGGCCGAAGTCGGTGCGCCGGGCCATGGCCCGCATCTCGCGGCTGCGGCGGACCCGGCGGCCCTCGACGTAGGCGCCGTCTCGGGCGAACATGCGGTGCTCGGGCGGGCGGTAGCGCTTGGCGGCCAGCTCGCACCCGGGCGTCCCGGGCAGCGCCCGGCGCAGCAGGTGGACGTCGGCCTCCTTGCCGGTCTTGAGCACGCCGAGGTCGGTGTCCAGCGCGGCGAGATCGGTGACGACCCAGTCGGGCCGGGGCTCGGGGCCGTGGTCGGCGACGTCCCAGGTCGACCAGGCCGGGGTCTCCTCCTCGCCCCAGGACTCGCGGTCGGTCTCCCGGTCGGCGTCGGGGCCGTCGCCGCGGTCGGGGTCGTGCTCCCACGACGAGTACGCGTCGGACCACGCGGTCAGGTCGGCGCGGAGGCCGTCGGCACCGCGGGGGCGCTCGTCGGCGTCGAGCGGGTCGTCGTCGGGATGGCCGTCAGGGCCGCGACCGTCGAGGTGGACGGTCGGGCGGTCGTCGGGCGAGGTGCGGTCGGGCTGGGTCACGGGTTCTCCGGGGTGCGCGTCGCCGCGCGGCCGGAGGACGGCTCAGCGCGGGCGGGAAGGACGGACGGTGGGGGCCTGCGGGGTCGTCGTCATGACCGCCCCCTCCCGTCGTCGCGGTGCCGAGCACCCGTCGCGGCCCGCTGCGCACGACCCCGCGAGGTTCGCACCGCCCGCGCCGCGATGCAAGGCGTTTTCGCTCAGGCCTGCGAAGCGTCGACCGCGTGCGACCCGGCGATGCAGCTGACGGAACCGGACCCGGTCCGTGGACGTCCCACCCTCGTCGGCAGACCGGGACACGTAGGGAGGCGCGACATGACGACGCACCGCACGGGCCAGCTCGCGGTTCTGGGGACCGCGGCCCTGCTGTTCGCCGGCTGTGCCTCGTCGGC
Source organism: uncultured Actinomycetales bacterium (assembly GCA_964237095.1). Lineage (GTDB taxonomy): Bacteria > Actinomycetota > Actinomycetes > CAXTBU01 > CAXTBU01 > CAXSIB01. The sequence continues at coordinate 5,566 of CAXSIB010000087.1, read as the reverse complement.
GCCGGTCGGGTCCGCATCGGCGACCAGGCCGGCGGGTGTCGGGATCAGTGGGCCGGTGGGTGTCGGGGCGACGAAGAAGGCAGCGATCGTCAAGCAGGTCGAGCGAACGTGTCAGGACATCTCGGTCACCGATCTCCTGCGGGAGTACCGGAGAGGTGGAGACGAGATCGTCATGGCTCACATCAGCGCCGTCGACGAACCGAAGCGCGTCGCCCTCGCCGACGGGGACCTCGTGTACTCGAGGGTCGAGTTCATCGGTGTCAGCGCGGTCTTCGGCCCGATCGCCACAGTGACATCGCCGGCGCTGTCGCTCGGCGGCACCGCCGGTGACCTCACGGTCGTCACCGAGCGCCCCTCGGGCCTGGTCCGGGGCCAGCGGGCCGTGCTGGTCCTGGGCCGGACCCCGGGTGTCGGGGAGACGGTCTCGAACGCGTACCTCGTCACCGGGGGCTCGGTGATCCTCGACGGCGTCTGCCAGCAGCCCGGCGACCTGCCGACGACCCCGGCGGGTGCAGCGGCGAAGAAGCTCGTCTCCACCCCGGAGACGGTGGCCGCCGGTCCGAGCGACCCAGCGGTGGCGGTCGACCTGCAGGCGTTCCTCGCCGTCGCGCGAGCCTGACGGCCCGACCTCGACCGGGAGGTCGAACGCTCGCCGGCGTGCGGTGAGGTGGTGGACCTCCGGACTTCCCACCGCACAGGACACGGTCCCGACGCCGAATTGCCACCGTGGCCATCTTCCGATGGACTCGGCCGGCGCACCGGCGCTGGTCAGGGCGTCGGCCCTTCGGAACACCTCGTGGCCTCGGTGGAGAGCGGCGCCGGCGGCGGGCCGACCCACTCCCCCGGGTGACCGGGTCGGGAGTCGCGCAGCGGACCGGGTCAGCGGACCGGGTGGCCGCCGGCGCGCAGGGCGTCCTTGACGTCGCCGACGGTGGCGCGGCCGAAGTGGAAGACGCTCGCCGCCAGCACGGCGTCCGCGCCGGCGGCGACCGCGGGCACCGCGTCGGCGGGAACGCCGAGGCCGCCGGAGGCGATCAGCGGGACATCGACCTCGGCCCGGACCCTCGACGTCATCTCGAGGTCGAAGCCGTCCTCGGTGCCGTCGGCGTCGATCGAGTTCAGCAGGATCTCCCCCGCCCCCAGCTCGGCGCCGCGGGCCGCCCACGCGAGGGCGTCCAGGCCGGTGCCGCGGCGCCCGCCGTGGGTGGTGACCTCGAAGCCGGACGGGGTCGGCGGCTCCCCGGGCCGGCAGCGGCGGGCGTCGAGGGCGAGCACGAGGACCTGGTTGCCGAAGCGGGCCGCGATCTCCGCGATCAGCGCCGGGCGGGCGATCGCCGCCGAGTTGACCGCGATCTTGTCGGCGCCGGCGCGCAGCATCGTGTCGACGTCCGCGGTGGACCGGATCCCGCCGCCCACGGTGAGCGGCACGAACACCGTCTCGGCCGTGCGCCGCACCACGTCCTCGGTGGTCCCCCGGCCCTCGACGGTCGCGGACACGTCGAGGAAGGTGATCTCGTCGGCGCCCTGCGCCGCGTAGAGCGCGGCCCGCTCGACCGGGTCGCCGGCGTCACGGAGGGCGGTGAAGTGGATCCCCTTGACGACCCGCCCGCCGTCGACGTCCAGGCACGGGATGACACGCACGGCGACCGACACGGACCCAGTCTCCCGGGTGCCGGCCGCCTCCGAGACGGCCCTGCTCACTGCCCCGGCGTCGCCCGGCGGGGCGAGGTCAGCGCCAGGCGCGGGCGCGGCCGCGGACCGACGGCTCCTGCGAGGTCCGCCCGACCGTCCGCCACCGGGCCTGCGGACCGACCGGGGCGTCGACGGGGCTCACGCCCGGCAGCGCCGGCAGGCCGGTCCCGCCCTCGACCGCGACGTCCGCGGCGGCGCGCCGGGCGCCCCACCAGGTGCCGGCGTCCTCGAGCAGCAGCGACAGCACGGCCTGGCGGAGCTTGGGGCCGAACTCGCGCGGGCCCTCACCGGGCGCCGGCACGAGGGCGGGGCCGAACCGGACCGACACCGGGGGACGCCCGCGGACCGGCCAGCTGCTGCCCTTGGGCATCGCGGAGTAGGCCCCGCGCAGGGCCACCGGGACGACCGGGACGCCGTACTCGACCGCGAGCCAGGCGGCGCCCAGCTTGAACGCCCCGACCCGGCCGTCCTCCGAGCGGGTGCCCTCCGGGAAGAGGACCAGGTTCCAGTCGTCCTTCAGCAGCGCCCCCGGCGTCACCGAGCGCGAGCCGCCGTGGCGCTCGATGGGGACCGAGTTGAGGATCAGCGCGGAGGACGCCGCCCGCCACCACACGTCGAAGAAGTAGTCCGCGGCCGCGGTCACCGCGGTCCGCCGGGCCCACGCCTGCGGGAGGGAGCCCAGCAGCAGCGGGGCGTCGAGGTGCGAGGAGTGGTTGGCGACGAAGATCACCGGCGGGGTCAGCCCGTCGAGCACGTCGAGGCCGTGCACCCGCGAGCGCACGGTGCTCCCGACCACCGGGCGGACCAGCCCCTGCCGCAGCACCGAGCGGACCGCGACGGCCGCCGGGGTCCGCGCCCACGCGGTCGAGAAGGGCACCGCCGCCGTGGCCGCCAGCACCTGCTCGGGGGCGAGCGCAGAACCGGGCACGAGCCGCCGCCGGCCCCAGCGGAAGCCGTGTGACATCTGGGACACATCCGTGACGGTGTCCCGCAGAAACCGCCCCGGGCCGGGTCGCGCCGGGCTCACGGCGTGACGTCGCAGATCAGGTGCGGCGGGTTGTGCAGGTAGGTGATCGACGGCGACCGGCCGACGGTCGACTGCGCCATCTGCAGCGCGTCGGTCAGGGTCGAGGCGGCCCGGAAGCCCATGCGCTCCACGGTCTTCCGGTTCGCGCCCACCCAGATCACGTCGCCGAGGTGGTCCAGGGCGTGGGAGATCCAGTACCACATGTAGAAGGGGTGGACCCCGTGGTAGGCGTAGGACGTCCGGTACAGGTGGGTGTACCAGGGGTCCTCGGCGTACTGCTGCTCGAACTTGCTCTCGAGCGCGGCCGGCTCGGTGGTGTCGGCCAGGACCTCGTGGAAGAAGTCGATGTAGCTCGGGTGGTGCAGCTGGCTGAACACCTCGGGCACCGGGTGGAAGAGGATCGCCACCCCGCCCCGGCGCACCGGCGGCACGCCCCGGTAGGAGTTGAAGAAGTACCCGAGCCCCAGGCAGGCCGCGAGGATCGGGTTCATCACCGAGTTCACGTTGTACGGGCCGATGAACGGGACCCCCAGCACCAGCACGTCGCTCTGGCCGGTCATCGGGACCAGCTGCTGGCGGTGGACGTTGGCGGTCGTCTTCGCGTGCACCGCCTCGGTCTCCCCGGCGTGGACCCCGGTGAGGCCGTAGTTGCTGCGCACCGAGTGGAAGATCTTCGTCTTGAGCCGGGCCGGCGCCACGGCCAGCCCGCGGCGCATCGCCAGCATCGAGGCCTGGTCCTTCACCGACCACTCCCACTCGCGCTTGAGCAGGAAGCCGTACGGGTCGCCGAAGACCTCGTTGTCGAAGGTGGTCTCGATCGTGAAGATCTTCAGGTGGTCGGCGAGGAGGCGCCCCATCCGCCAGGCGGAGTGGTGCATCTCGGACTTCGTCGCGTCCATGAACGAGCGGCTGTGCACCATCGTGTGGCTGTTGTGGTGGTGCTTCAGGCTCTTGTACGACGCCAGCCCGATCGGCACCGACTTGTGGCCGCCGTCCATCGCGACGAGGTTGACGTTCACGTACACGAGGAGGTCGGACTCGGCGGCCCGCCGGTTGATCTCCACGTCCTCGCCGCGGTCGGTCAGCCCGATGTGCAGCAGGTTGGACCGGTCCTCGGCGTCGTGGTTGGTGAGCTTGCCGTCGCCGAAGAACGAGCGGAACACCCGCTCCCCCACGATGTGGCGCATCTCGGCCGGGGTGAGGCGCCGGTGCAGGGCGTTCGCGAACACCAGCTCGACGTCGTCGACCCCGGCCGCGGCGGCCATCGTCAGCACCTGCTCGAGGATCCGGGAGCGGATGTCGGGCGAGCGCATCTGCGGCAGCGGGATCGAGATGTCGTCGATCGCGATCGTGAGGCGCATCCCGGACCGCAGCAGCTCCGGCAGCGGCTCGGAGTTCTCCGGGTGCAGCAGGGCGTTGACGATCGCGCCGTCCACGTCGGCGATCGAGGGCAGGGACTCCGGCGGGTAGACCACCCGGGTGCCCTGCGGGAAGCGCTGGAGGCGGAACCCCTCGCCCTCGTGGACGAGCAGCGGGGGTGTCCGGTCGTCGACCTCGAGCACCAGTCCGGGTCGACTCACCGTGTCACTCCTGTCATGTCGGACGCTCTCATGTGGGGCGCTTCATCTCGAAGGCGATCTTGACCGCCCCCAGCCGACCGGCCCCGAGGGCGTGGTCGACGGCCTCGCGCCAGCGGCGCAGCGGGTAGCGCGCGGACAGCAGCCCGGCCAGCGCCGGGTCCGCCGCCAGGTCGAGCGCGATCTCGAACGCCGGGCGGCGACCGGCGGCCGGCCCCGGCAGCACCTCGGCGTCGGCGGACGCGTAGGTGCCGACGAGCTCCAGCTCGCGGAACCACACCGGGGACAGGTCGACCCCGGCCGCCGGCATCCCCGAGACGACGACGCGGCCCCCGGCCCGGGTCCCCCGCAGCGCGGTCTCCAGGCCCGCCTTAGACCCGGTCGCGTCGATCGCGACGTCGACGCCGCCGAGCAGGTAGTCCCCGCCCCGCTCGGGGGCGACGCGGATCGCCCGGCTCGAGCGGCGGACGCGGGCGAGGGCCTGCGCGGGCTCGACGACGTCGGTCGCCCCGAGCCGGCGGGCCAGGGCCTGCTGCGCCGGGTGCTTGGCGACGACGGTCACCGAGCCGGCCCCGGTGAGGCGGCGCAGCGCGAAGGTGAGCAGCAGCCCGACGGAGCCGGCGCCGACGACCAGGACGGACGCGCCGTCGGCGACGCGGGCGCGCAGGGCCGTGTGCACCGCGCAGGCGAGGGGCTCGGTGAGGATCGCGTGGTCGTCGGGCAGGTCGTCGGGCACCGGGTAGAGCTGGCTGGAGTGCACGGCGAGCGCGGTCGACCAGCCCCCGCCGGTGCTGGCGCAGAACCCGGTCTGCAGACCGGGCTGGAGGTCCCCGGTGGTGACCGAGTCCGCGGTGTTGCTGGGCCGGTCCGGGTCGTGCGGCACCCCGCGCGGCCCGTCGCCGAGCACCGGGTCGAGCACGACCCGCGTCCCGGCGGGCAGGTCGCCGCAGTCGGTGGCGAGGCGCCCGAGCACCTCGTGGCCCGGGGTGAACGGGAAGGACACCAGCCCGGAGAAGTAGAAGGAGGTGGTGCCGGCCAGCATGGACAGGTCCGAGCCGCAGATGCCGGTCATGATCGGTTCGACCACGCCCCAGCCGGGCCGCCCGACGCCCGGGGCGTCCACGGTCGCGAGCCGCATCGACGACGCCGCGCCGGTGACCACCCGCGGGAGCGGGCCGCCGAGGGTCCGGGCCGCGGCCCAGCGCAGCGGCGACCGGCGGACCTGCAGCGCGAGGGTCACCGCCCGGCCCCGACCGCGGGCGCCGCATCG
>CAXSIB010000086.1:0-10404 GCA_964237095.1 uncultured Actinomycetales bacterium | reverse complement strand
GAAGACCCCGAACGCGACCCGCCCGTAGAGGCCGAGGTGGACGTGCAGGGTCCGGCGGGCGCCGAGGTCGGCCAGCAGGTGCTTGCCGTGGGCGCTGGCCCGGCCGAACGTGGTGCCGTCGACGAGCTCGGCGCTCTCCGCGAACCGCCCCTGCGGGCTGCTCACGCCGACGGGCACCCCGGCGAACCGCCGGTTCAGCTCCGCGGCGAGGCGGTGGATCGTGTGGCCTTCGGGCACGGTGACCTCCGACGTGGGCGTGGGGCGGTGGGGCGTGGTCGACTGGGTGACCGGGTGGCGCCGGCCGGCGGCACCGACCCCGACGGACCGCGGTGGCCCGCCGTGGCGGGGCGCACGACCGAGGAGGACGTCCGTGGTCGATCCGCACGCCGGGCTGCGCGGTCTGGTCGGCGCGGGACCGTCGCGGGTGAGTCTCTCCGCCGCGCTGCGGGCGCGCGACCTGGACCAGCCGACCGACGCCGACCTCGCCGCCGCGGAGCTGGAGATCGACCGGCGGCTCGGTCCGGCCACGGTCGGCGGGAGCCGACCGGCCGCCGTCCCACCCGCCGCTCGGAGACCGCGGGTCCCGGCCCCGCCCGCCGCGGCGCCGCCCAGCCCGACGCCCGTCACCCCGACTCCGCCCACACCGACGCCCCACACCCCGACGCCGGCGGACGTGGACCGCCGTCGACCGGGCGGCCGGCGCGGCGGACCCGGTGGGCGCCGGTCCGGAGCCGGGGATCAGGGCAGCGGCGGCAGCTCGCCGTCGGTCTCGTAGCGGGCGAGCTCGGCGATGCGGCGCGCGTGCCGCTCGACGCCGCTGAAGTCGGTGGCGAGGAAGGCCTCGACGAAGGAGACCGCGTCGGCGTCGGGGTGCATGCGCGCGCCGATCGAGATGACGTTGGCGTCGTTGTGGAGCCGCCCGAGGGTGGCGGTCTGCACGCTCCACGCCAGGATCGCGCGGATCCCCGCCACCTTGTTCGCGGAGATCTGCTCGCCGTTGCCGGAGCCGCCGATGACGACCCCGAGGCTGCCCGGGTCCGAGACGACGCCCAGGGCGGCGCGGATGCAGTAGGTCGGGTAGTCGTCCTCGCCGTCGAACACCGCCGGACCGTGGTCGACGATCTCGTGTCCCGACGCCGCGAGGGCCGCGGCGATCGCGGTCTTCAGCTCGAGCCCTGCATGGTCAGATCCCAGGTGGACGCGCACGGGCCGCAGTCTTGCAGCCCGCGCCGCGGCCGCCGGACCGCCCTCAGTCGAAGATCGGGCCCTTGTCCCGGGTGCGCTTGAGCTCGTAGAAGCCCTCGGTCCCGGCGACCAGGACGCAGCCGTCCCACAGCCGGCCCGCGGCCTCGCCGCGCGGCGTCGGGGTCACGACGGGCCCGAAGAAGCCGACCCCGTTCACGGAGATGACCGGGGTGCCGACGTCGGTGCCCACCTGGCTGATCCCCTCGGTGTGGCTCGCTCGCAGCGCCTCGTCGTACTCGGTCGAGGTGGCCGCGGCCGCCAGGGACGTGGGCAGCCCGGCCTGGGTGAGGGCCTGCTCGTACAGGTCCGGCCCGACCTCGACCTTGCGGAGGTGGATGGCCTCGCCGAGCGCGGTGTAGAGCGGCAGCAGCACGTCGGGCCCGTGGGCCTGCGCGGCGGCGATGCAGACGCGGACCGGGCCCCAGGCCCGGTCCATCATCGCGCGGTAGCCCTCGGGGAGGTCGGCGTGCTCGTTCAGCACCGCCAGGCTCATCACGTGCCAGGTGGTCTGCACGGGGCGGACCTGCTCGACCTCGAGCATCCACCGCGAGGTCATCCACGCCCACGGGCACATCGGGTCGAACCAGAAGCCCGCCTGGGCGACCGTCCCGTCCGTGGAGGTGGTCGGGGCGGACGTCGTGGTGGCGGTCATGCCTCGACGTTAGGCAGGAAGCGCGACGCGTGCCAGACGGGTGGGACCGCGCACGACGGGCCGGAGGGACCTGGTGGCGGCTCCCGCCCGCGATGACACGATGGACGGATGCCTGGCACCAACCTGACCCGCGACGAGGCCGCTGAGCGGTCCCGCCTCATCTCCGTCGACCGGTACGCGGTGGACCTCGACCTGTCCGGGACTGGGGCGACGTTCACCTCGACGACGACGATCTCCTTCACCGCGGCCGAGCCCGGGGCGGCCACGTTCGTGGACCTCATCGCACCGTCGGTCGAGTCGGTCACCCTCAACGGGCGCTCCCTCGACCCGGCCGCGGTGTTCGCCGACTCCCGCATCGCCCTCGACGGGCTCGCGGCGGCCAACGAGCTCACCGTCCGGGCGCAGTGCGCGTACATGCACACCGGGGAGGGCCTGCACCGGTTCCTCGACCCGGCGGACGGGCGGACCTACCTGTACACACAGTTCGAGGTCGCCGACGCGCGCCGGGTCTTCGCGGACTTCGAGCAGCCCGACCTCAAGTCGGTGTTCGACCTCACCGTCACCGCCCCCGCGGACTGGGTCGTCGTCAGCAACGCCCCGACCCCCGAGCCGACGCCGGTCGACGGGTCCGACGGCGGGGCCGTGTGGCGGTTCGCGACGACCCCGCGCATCTCCACCTACCTCGTCGCCGTGGTCGCCGGGCACTACCACCACGTCCACGACACCCACCCGGGCGCCGACGGCCCGATCCCGCTCGGCCTGTACTGCCGGCAGGCCGTGGCCGAGCACCTGGACGCCGAGGACCTGTTCACGGTGACCAAGCAGGGCTTCGGGTTCTACGAGGAGCAGTTCGGCACCGCGTACCCGTTCGGCAAGTACGACCAGCTGTTCGTCCCGGAGTACAACGTCGGCGCGATGGAGAACGCCGGCGCCGTCACCTTCCGCGACGAGTACCTGTTCCGGTCCCGCCAGGTCGCGAGCGCCTACGAGGGCCGCGCGAACACCGTGCTCCACGAGATGGCCCACATGTGGTTCGGGGACCTCGTGACCATGCGGTGGTGGGACGACCTGTGGCTGAACGAGTCCTTCGCCGAGTGGGCGTCGCACTGGGCGAGCGTGGCCGCCACCCGCTACACCGACGCCTGGGTGAACTTCGCCGGACGGAAGAACTGGGCCTACCGCGCCGACCAGCTGCCCTCGACCCACCCGGTCGCCGCCGACATGACCGACCTCGAGACCGTCGAGACCAACTTCGACGGGATCACCTACGCCAAGGGCGCGTCGGCACTGCGCCAGCTCGTCGCCTGGGTCGGGGAGAAGGAGTTCGTCGTCGGGCTGCGGGCCTACTTCGCCGAGCACGCGTTCGGCACCGCCGAGTTCGCGGACCTGATCAGCGCCCTCGAGGCCTCGTCCGGGCGAGATCTGTCCGACTGGGCCGCCCTCTGGCTGCGCACCACCGGGGTCAACACCCTGCGCCCACTGCCGTCGGTCGGTGACGACGGGCGCTACACGGCGTTCGCGGTCGAGCAGACCGCGACCGGGGACACCCCCGTCCTGCGCCCGCACCGCATGGCGATCGGCCTCTTCGACGCCACCGCCGACGGCCTCGTCCGCCGGTCGCGGATCGAGCTCGACGTCACCGGCGCCCGCACCGAGGTGCCCGAGCTGGTCGGGGTGCCCGCGGCGGACCTCGTGCTGCTCAACGACGACGACCTCACCTACGCGAAGGTCCGGTTCGACCCCCGCTCGCTGGACACGGTCGGCACCCGGATCGGTCAGCTGGACGAGCCCCTCGCCCGGTCGCTGTGCTGGACGGCGCTGTGGGACATGACCCGCGACGCGGAGTTCCCCGCGACCCGCTGGGTGCGGGCCGTGCTGGCCGGGCTCGGCGCGGAGACCGAGGTCGCCGCGGTCCAGCTGCTGCTGCGCCAGGGCGGCTCCGCGGTCGAGAGCTACGTCGCCCCGGCCGCCCGCGACGGCCTGCGCGCCGAGTGGACCACCGGCCTGCGGGCGTTCCTGGACGCCGCCGAGCCCGGCAGCGACCGCCAGCTCGCGCTCGTCCGCGCCCTCGCCGGCTCGGCCACCGCCGACGCCGACCTCGACCTCCTGCAGGGACTCCTCGACGGCGGTGGTCACGACGGCGGTGGTCACGACGGCGGCGTCGCCGGGCTCGACGTGGACGCGGACCTGCGGTGGTCCCTCGTCACCGCCCTCGCGCGGACCGGGCGCCTGGACGCCGCCGGGATCGACGCCGAGCTCGTGCGCGACCCGACCATCACCGGCCGCGAGCACGCCGCGACCGCGCTCGCCGCCCGCCCCGACGCCGCGGCCAAGGCGGCGGCCTGGCACGACGCCGTCGAGCGCGACGACGTCCCCAACCAGACCCAGCTGGCCGGCATCCGCGGGTTCGCCCAGCCCGGGCAGGCCGAGCTGCTGCGCCCGTACCAGGACCGCTACTTCGCGGTGGCGGCCGAGGTGTGGGAGACGCGGACCACCAAGATGGCGGCGAACGTCCTCATGGGGCTGTTCCCGCGGTTCCTGCCCGCGGGCAGCGTGATCGCGGCGGCGGCGGACTGGCTGGCCACCACGACCGCCGGCTCGGCTCCCCGCCGGATCGTCACCGAGAGCGCCGACGACGCCCGCCGGGCGCTCGCCGCGCAGGAGTTCGACGCCGCCCAGGGCTGACCGCCACCCGGTCCGGCCCGCCGAGCGGCCCGGGCCGGGCGGCGATCCCGGTCGCGGCGACCGGTTCTCTCCCTCGGTCACGTTCGCACCCGAGTGGTCGCCGACATCGCCGCAGGTCACCGTCCTGCCTCGATCGGGCCGTTCGCGACCGAGGGAGAAACCGGACCGATCGGCTTCGGGCGGGTCGTCTCAGGTCAGCCTCAGCCAACGCGGGCGCGGCGCGGCGGGCCGGCCACCTGGCCCAGCTGCTGGAGGCCGGCCACGAGGCCGTGGACGAGGCCGCGGGTCGCGAAGAGCTGGGCCATGACCTCGACCACCCCGGTGAGGTCCTCGTCGCGCAGCCGCCGGCCCGAGCGGGCCCCCGTCACCACCCGGACCGCGCGGGCGTCGGTGTCCACCGCGACGAGCACCGACCGCGGCGGGTCCACCATCCGGGCGTGCACGCCGGCGGCCCAGGCCGCGGTGTCGGTGACGAGGTCGTCCGCCGCGGTCGTCCGCACGCCGTGGCCGGTGCCGTCGCCGGCGCCGCGGACCACGACCGCGTACTTCAGGCCGCTGGCCTCGCCGGCGTACTGCAGGGCCCGGCTGATCTCGTTGGAGGCGTGGGCGTTGAACCGGTCACCACGTGGCACCGGCACCGCCCTGGCCACCGCGCCCACGGTCGGTCTCCGCCGAGGTGTCGCTCACGGCCTCGGTCACCGGTCCGCCCGGGGTGGCCCGGCCGGGACGGTGGCCCTTCGCGGCACCCTCCGCGAGCCGGTCGTCAGCCCGCTCGGCGTCGTTCGCGCCGGTCTCGGCCGGCGCGCGGTGGTCGGAGAAGTCGCCGGTCGAGGCCGGGTCGCCCGCGTCCACCGGGCCGGCGTGCGGACCGGAGAACGCGGCGACGCCCCCGCCGGCGCGGCCCGACCGGATGATCGGCCCGCCGAGAACGAGGGCGACGATCACCACCGTCGCGAGCAGCGGCAGGCCCGCGAACACCCCGAGGGTCTGGATGAGCGGCCACTTGTTCGCCGTCTGGCCACCGGCGACGTTCAGCCCGTTGGCCCCGCCGGGGCCGTCGGCCCACGCCGGGACGGCGAGCACGGCGGACACCGCGGCGGCACCGACGCCGGTGACCGCGGCCGCGAGCACCGCCCGCACCGGCCGGCGGATCACGGTCCTGGTCCGGCCGCGCGTGGTCGGGGTGGGGCGGATCGCGAGCATCGGCACGGTGCAGACGGTATCGCTGCACCGCCCGGGGGGCCGTCCCGGTCCCCGCCCGGCGGTCCCCGGCGGGCTCCCCCGGCTCACGCGGTGGCCACCGGCGCCAGGGCCTCGCGCACGGCGTCGAGCAGGCGGGCGGCCCGAGGGCCGGCCTCGACGTCGGCCAGCAGCAGCGGGCGGCCGTCGGGACCGGTGAGCGGGAGCCGCCAGTTCGGGTACTCCGCCGACGTCCCGGGCAGGTTCTGCACCCGGCGGTCCCCGACCGCGTCGGGCAGGCCCACCGCGAGCAGTGCGACCGGGGTGGCCGCCAGGTAGAGGTGCAGTGCGAGCACGAGCTCCTCGGTCTCGGGGACCCGGCCGGTCCCCGCCGGGTCGCCGAGGAGGCCCCGGGCCCGCAGGGCCGCCAGCCACCGGCCGCGGTCCGCCTCGTCCGCGGCGCGCTCGACCTCGACCGGGCGGGTGAGCTGCCCGAGCCCGGCGCGGAGGCGGATGTGCTCGCCGGCCAGGTAGCCCGGCGTCGGCGGCAGGTCGTGGACCGTGACCGACCCCATCGTCCCGGCCCGCCAGTCCGCGGGCGGCTTCGGGCCGTCGTCGTCGTCGTGCTCGAACCAGAGGATCGACGTCCCGAGGATCCCGCGGCCCGCCAGGTACTCCTGCACCCACGGGGCGACCGTGCCGAGGTCCTCCCCGACGACGACCGCGCCGGCCCGCTCCGCCTCGAGGACGAGCACCGACAGCAGTGCCTCGTGGTCGTAGGCGACGAACGCGCCGTTGGCGGCGCCGAGGCCGGCCGGCACCCACCAGAGGCGGAACAGGCCGAGGACGTGGTCGATGCGGACCCCGCCGGCGTGGCGGAGGATCGCGGCGACCTGCGCGCGGAAGGTCATGAGCCCGTCGCCGGCCAGGCGGTCCGGGCGCATCGGCGGCGCCGACCAGTCCTGCCCCTGCTGGTTGAACATGTCCGGCGGCGCGCCGACCGACATGCCCTCGGCGAACACCCCGGGCAGCGTCCACGTGTCGGCCCCGCCGGCGTGGACCCCGATCGGCAGGTCGTGGATGATCCCGACGGCCATGCCGGCGTCGGCGGCCGCGCGCGTCGCGGTGTCCAGCTGCTCGGCCAGGCACCACTGGCACCAGCGCTGGAAGGCGACCTCGTCGGCGTGCTCCCGCGCGGCGGCCGCCACCCCGGCGCCGTCGGGCCCCCGCAGGTCCGCGGGCCACGTCCGCCAGTCCGGCCCGTGCCGCCCGGCCAGCACCCACCAGACCGCCCAGCGCGCCAGGTCCTCACCGCCGAGGGCGACGAACCGGTCGAGCAGCGCCTGGCGGCCCGCCGGGCGGCCGGCGTCGAACATCAGCCGCAGCGCCGCGCTCTTGGCCGCCCACGCGGCGTCCCGGTCGAGCAGGCCCGTGCCGGCGGCCACCCCGGCCGGGTCGTCGAGGGGGTCCGCGGGCACGGTGGAGGTGTCCGGGGCGACGCTCGCGGCGAGGGCGTCGACGGCGGCGCGCGCCTCGCCGGTGAGGCGCAGGTACTCGGCGATCCCCGGCACCGACAGGTAGCTCGGGTCGGTGTACCGCTTGGTCGTCGGCAGGTAGGGCGAGTCCTCCCGCGGGCTGCGCGGGGCGCCGGCGCACAGCGGGTTCACCGCGACGAAGGCCGCCCCGTGCGCGGCCCCCGCCCAGGCCGCGAGCTCCGCGAGGTCACCGAGGTCGCCGAGTCCGTAGGACGCGGCCGAGCGGACGCTGTAGAGCTGGGCGGCCAGCCCGAACACCCGGCGTCCGCCGGCCGGCGGTGCGAGCCGCGACGGCGCGATCACCAGCAGGCACTCGGCATCGGAGGCCGGCGCCGGGTCGGGACGGGCCGCCGCGGGGCGGGGCTCGGACAGCCGGACCGCGAGGCGGTGGTAGCCGCTCGGCAGCCCCGGCGGCAGCGGGACCTCCCGGCGCGCGACGCGTCGGCCGGCGACCTCGTGGACCTCGTCCGGCGCACCCACCGCCAGCGCCTGCACCGTGCCGTCCTCGAGGGTCAGCTCGACGGCCACGAGGGCACCCGCCGGAGCGCGGACCGTGACGGTCGCGGGCTCCCCGAGCCGCGCGACCACGTGCTCGGGCAGCAGCCTCGTCAGCCGTCCGACCTGCAGGGCGGCCAGCGCCGCGGCCACCTCGGCGGCGTCGCCGGCGGGGGTGCCGAGACCGGCGAGCACCGCGCGCAGCGTCGGGTCCCCGACCTCCTGCGGGGCACCGGCCTGGTCGGTCCAGTCCACCTCGATCCCGTGCGCCGTCGCGAGCTCGGCCAGCGCGGCCCGCTCCGGTGACCGCGCCGGCCGTGCCGGAAGTACCGGCTGGGCCGGTGGTACCGGTTCGTCGGTGGTCCGTAGGGCCGGGGTCCGGGGGGGCTCGGCGGCGGCCGGCACCCGGCCCGCCCCACGGGTCTCTGCTGGCACGGTCGGGTCCTCTTCCCTCACTGCGGGTCCTGCACGGACAGGTCTCGGACCGGCGGGGTCCTGTGCCGGCGTCGCTACCGGGGCAGGGGTGGCCGGCGGTCCGCCCACGGCCGGGCCCGCTCGAGCTGCGCCCCCAGGGAGAACACTGCCGCCTCACCGGCCGGACGGCCCGCCAGCATCACCCCGACGGGCAGCACCGTGCCGTCGGCCGTGGCGTGCCACGACAGCGGCAGGGAGACCGCCGGGCTGCCGGTCATGTTCCACAGCGAGGTGTACGGCGTCCACGCCCCCTGGGCCCGGAAGTCGGCCTCGGGGTCCGCGTCGTCGCGGAGGCCGCCCACCGCCGCCGGCAGCTGCGCGAGGGTGGGGGTGAGCACGGCGTCGAAGCCGGCGAGGGACTCCAGCACCCGCGCCGCGGCCTGGCGGAGGGCCACCTGCGCGTGGGCCACGGCCATCCCGTCGGCGCGCGCGGCGATCCCGCGCAGCCAGCGGGTCAGCGGGCGGAGCAGGTGCTCGGCGGCGGGCGGGACGGGACTCAGCGCGGTCAGCGCACCCCAGACCACGAGGAACTGGTCGGCGGCCCCGTCCGGGAGCGCCAGGTCGACGTCGACGACCTCGTGGCCGAGACCGGCCAGCAGGGTCGAGGCGTCCTCCCAGGCCGCGACGCACGCGGGGTCGACCGGTCCGTCGAGCAGGACCGGGACGTGGCTGCGGGCGATGCGCAGCCGGCCGGGCTCGCGCTCGCAGGCCCGGGTGAAGGTGTCGGGCGCCGGCGGCTCGGGCGCCCAGAAGGGCTCGCCGGGCGCGGGGCCGGACACCGCGTCCAGGAACGCCGCGCTGTCGCGGACGGTCCGGGTGAGGCAGCCCTGGGTGGACAGCCCGAGCACGTCGCCGAACGCCGGGGCGTTGGAGATCCTGCCCCGGCTGGGTTTCATCCCCACGAGCCCGCACACCGACGCGGGGATCCGGATCGACCCGCCGCCGTCGGAGCCGTGCGCGAGCGGCAGCAGCCGCGCGGCGACCGCGGCCCCGGCGCCGCCGCTGGACCCGCCGGCGGACCGGGCCGGGTCCCAGGGCGTCCGCGCCGGCGGGGCGACGTCGGGCTCGGTGTAGCAGGGGGTGCCGAACTCCGGGGTGTTCGTCTTGCCCAGGCTGATCATCCCGGCGGCCCGGATGCGCCGGACGATCTCCGCGTCCTGTCTCGGGACGAAGTCGGCGTAGACGGCGGAGCCGAACGTCGTCCGGACGCCGGCGGTGGCGGCCAGGTCCTTGATCGCGGTCGGGACCCCGAACAGCGGGGGCAGAGCGGCCGCCGTGCCGTCCCGGCGGGCCGCGGCCAGGCGGGTGTCGGCGGCCCGGGCCGCGTCGAGGGCCGCCTCGGCGGTGACCGTGACGAACGCGCCGTACCGGGCGTCGAGGCCGTCGACCCGGGCCAGGTGGTGCGCGACCAGTTCCACGCAGCCCACCTCGCCGGTCCGCAGCAGCGCGGCCTGCGCGGTCCCGTCGAGGTCGTGCAGCTCGGGCTCGTGCAGGTCCGCGGCGGCCACGCCGCGGACCCTACGGAGGCCACCGACCCGCCCGCCACCCGAGGTCCGGCGGCGATCGAGGCCATTCGGGCCACGGGAGATACCGTCGGCGGGTACCGCCACGCCGCCGTCGGCGACCGGTCCCGACGCCCCGGGAGGCACCGTGTCCGACCGCGCCACCCCTTCGGCCTCCGCGGCGGAGCTCCTGACCGAGGTCACCGGTGTGCGGCCGGCTCCCGGGGCGGCCGTGGTGTCGATCGGCCTGCTCGGTCCCCTCGAGGTCCGCGTCGGGCCGACGGCGGTGACCGTCTCCGGCGGCCTGCTGCGCAACCTCCTGCTCCGGCTGGTGATCGCCGCACCCGGCGCCGTCTCGACCACCGCCCTGACCCGCGCACTCTGGGGGAACGACGCCCCCGACGAGCCGGTCAACGCCCTGCAGTCCCTCGTCTCGCGGCTCCGGCGCGCGCTGGGCGTGGCCGGTACGGGCGCCGTGGCCGCCGGACCGGCCGGGTACCGGCTCACGCTGCCCCAGCCGGTCGTGGACGCCGACCGGTTCCGCGTCCTGGCGGCCCGGGGACGCGCCGAGCTCCGGGGCGACCGGCCGGCGGCGGCCGCGGCCACCCTGCGCGACGCCCTCGCGCTCTGGCGCGGG
>CAXSIB010000085.1:0-10459 GCA_964237095.1 uncultured Actinomycetales bacterium | reverse complement strand
GCACGGCGGGACTCCTCTCAGCTCGGGTCGGACACCGACTCGGTCAGTTCCACTCGGTGTGGCGGGCGGTGGGGTGCACGGCAGGACTCCTCTCCCGGTGATGGATCGCGCAGCCGAGCGGTGGCTGCGGTGAGTTGCCCTGTGCGGAGTTCATACGGGGAGTCCGCACGCGGCTACTGTGAGTCGACCGGGAGCCGCTCGTGGGCCCCGGTCCCTCCGTCCTCCCAGCGGTGGACAACCACGGCCCGATCAGGGAGGACGTCCGCCATCGCGATGACCTCCCCGACCCGGCTGGTGGGCCGCGTCCGGAGCTGGCCGCTGTGGTCGGCGTCGCCGCGCGCCGCCGGCCTGGTGGTCGTGACCACCGTGGCGGCCGTCGTCGCGGTCGCGGTGACCCTGCCGCGGACGCCGCGGCTGACCGGCGGTGAGTGGGCGGCGTGGCTCGTGCTCGCCGGGTGCGCCGGACTGTCCATCGAGGGGGTGCGCCGCCTCGGCCAGCCGGCCGGGGTGTCGAAGGACCTGCTGTCGGTGTGGGCCGTCCCGATCGCGCTGCTGCTGCCGCCGCTGTGCGTGCTGCTGCTCCCGATCCCGGTGATGGTGCTGCGCCAGTACCGGGTCGGGCGGAGCCTCGTCCACCGGCGGGTGTTCAGCGCGGCCGCGATCGGACTCGCGGACTGGGTCGTCTCGGTCCTCTTCCACCGCTACCTGGACTGGTCGCACACCTCGCTCCTGGAGCCCGGCCGGGCCGCGCGCACGGGGCTCCTGGTCGCGGCCCTGGTGTGCGCCTGGATCGGGTGCACGGTCAACGTGCTCCTCGTCGGGACCGCCGTGCGGCTCGCCGCGCCGGGGACGACCTGGCGCGAGCTGCTGGTCGACGGCGAGCAGCGCACGATCGACGCCGGCGAGATCTGCCTGGGCGTCCTCGTCGCGGTCTGCTGGCTCGTCCTGCCCGTCCTGGTCGTCGTCCTGCTGCTGCCGGTCCTGCTCGTCCAGCGCAGCCTGAGCCACGCCCAGCTCCGCGCGGCCGCCCGCCTCGACCCGAAGACGGGCCTGCTGAACGCGAAGGCCTGGCAGGGCGAGGCCGAGCGCGAGATCGTCCGCGCCCACCGCGAGCACCAGCCGCTGGCCGTGCTCATCGCCGACCTGGACGGCTTCAAGGCGGTCAACGACGCCCACGGCCACCTCGTCGGCGACGCGGCGATCATGTCCGCGGTGACGGCGCTGACGGGCGGGCTCCGGCCGTACGACCAGCTGGGCCGGTTCGGCGGCGAGGAGTTCACGGTGGTGCTCCCCCGGACCGGGTCCGCCGAGGCCGCCCGGGTGGCCGAGCGGCTGCGGCGCGCCGTCGCCGACACCCGGGTGCGGGCCGGCGACGTCCCGGTCGAGCTCACGGTCTCGATCGGCGTGGCGGTCCTCGGGGACCACGGCACCGACCTGACCGACCTGCTCGCGGCCGCCGACCACGCGCTCTACCGCGCCAAGGACGCCGGGCGGAACCGGGTCGCCCTCGCCTCCTGAGGGGTGGATCACCCGGGGTCGGGCGCGCAGCGCGGACGCCGGCCGGACGGGGCGCGACGGAGGGTGGGCGCGGCGTCAGCGAACCGTCGAGGAGCGGGAGAAGACAGCCTCCGAGCGGCGCTGTGGACAGAACGTCTAAGCGCCCGCGCCACCCACCCGGCCAGGATGGCGTCGTGGCTGCGCTGCGGACGATCGGGATCCTGCTCTTCGACGGCGTCGAGGAGCTCGACGCCGTCGGGCCGTGGGAGGTCCTCGCGAGCTGGACCCGCGGCGCTCCCGACGACGGCTACCGGCTGGTCGGCCTGAGTCCGGACGGCGGGGACGTCCGCGCCGCGAAGGGCCTGCGGCTGGGGGCGGACGGCGCCTTCGCCGACCACGCGGACCTCGCGGTCGTGGTGCACCCCGGCGGCTTCGGCACCCGGGCCCTGCTGGCCGACGCGGCGCACCTCGACCTGGTGCGCGGCTGGTCTCGGGCCGGCGCCCTGATGACCAGTGTGTGCACCGGTTCCCTGGTGTACGCGGCCGCCGGGCTGCTCGCGGGGCGGCCGGCCACCACCCACTGGGGTTCCCTCGACACCCTCGCCGCCCTCGACCCGACCATCCGGGTGGACGCGGCCGCGCGGTACGTCGACGACGGCGACGTCGTCACCTCCGCGGGGGTGTCCGCCGGGATCGACATGGCCCTGCACCTGGTCGACCGCCTCGCCGGCACCGACCGCGCGCGCGAGATCCGCCGCGACATCCAGTACGACCCCGAGCCGCCCGTCTAGGTGGCGCGGCAGGTGTGCCGTCGGCGACCCCGTTGTCCGACGCCCTGTCCGACCCCGCTGGCAGGCTCGCGCCATGACACCGGGACACGACGAGATGCTGACCTCGGCGGCGGCCGCCGCCGCCCTCCACCACGACGGGTGGCGACTGCTGCTCGGCGGCGCGTACAGCTCGGTGGCGGTGGGCTCGCTGCCCGCGGCGGTCGAGGTCGCGGCCGCCGCGGTCCGCGCGTGCGGCCCGGACGCCGCGCACCTGCGGCTCGACCTGCGCGCCGATCGTGTCGACCTCGTCCTGCGCACCCCGGCGGGCGACCCGAGCCGACTCGACGCGACGCTCGCCGCCCGGATCTCCGCGGCGGTGGGCGAGCTCGGGCTGGCCACCACACCGGGGGGCGCGGGCGCGGCGCGCCCCGTGCAGGCCCTCGAGATCGCCGTCGACGCCCTCGACATCCCGGCCGTGCTGCCGTTCTGGCGGGCGGTGTTCGGCTACGTCGTCGCGACCCGGCCGACCGCCGAGGGCCAGGAGGTGTTCGTCGTCGATCCCGCCGGGCAGGGGCCCACCGTGTGGTTCCAGCAGCTGGATGCCCCGCGCCCGCAACGCAACCGGATCCACTTCGACCTGACCGTGGCCGAGGACGAGGCCGAGGCGCGGGTCGCCGCGGTGCTCGCCGCGGGCGGGCGGGTGGTCAGCGACGCGGCGGCGCGGGCGTTCTGGGTCCTCGCCGACCCGGAGGGCAACGAGGTCTGCGTCTGCACCTGGCAGGACCGCGACTGACACCGGGTCTCTCAGTCGGCGGGTCCGGTCGCGGTGGTTCCTCAGGCCGCGGTCACGCTCGAGGGGCGCGATCCTGCCCGATCGACGGATACCGGGAGGTCCGTCTCAGTCGAAGAGTCGGTGTCAGCAGGAACCGGGGATCGACCGAGGAGGACATCGTGTACTCGACGACAGCAGCAGCCGGATCGACAGGGACGACGGGACTGTACGAGGCCGAGCTCGCGTACCGCCGCGAGCGCATGATCAACGACTTCCGGGCGATCAACGCCGCCGCCCGGCGACGGGCCGAGCGGCGCGCCCGGCGGGACGCGGCCATCGCGCCGGGACCGGTGCTGCGGTGGATCCGGGTGCACCAGCACGCCACCCGGTGACGCCCGCCGCGCCACCCTCGTCGGCGGCCCTGTCGGCGCCCCCCGGCACAATGGCCGCGGTGTCGCGCAGGGACGTCCAGGCCCCCTTCGTCGGTCGTGCCCGTCAGCTCGACGTCCTGCGGTCGGCGCTGGCGCGGGCGGCCGCCGGCGAGCCGGGCGCGGTGCTGGTCGCCGGCGACGCGGGCGTCGGCAAGACCCGGCTGCTCCTGGAGCTCACGGCGCACGCCGCGGCGACCGGGGCGACGGTCCTGGCGGGGCACTGTCTCGACATCGGCGAGGTCGGGCTGCCCTACCTGCCGTTCACCGAGGCGCTGGCGGCACTGGCCGGCGGTGAGGCCGACGGCAGACCCGGGCCCTGGTCGGCACTCGCC
Organism: uncultured Actinomycetales bacterium; assembly: GCA_964237095.1. Classification (GTDB taxonomy): domain Bacteria; phylum Actinomycetota; class Actinomycetes; order CAXTBU01; family CAXTBU01; genus CAXSIB01. The sequence continues at coordinate 6,657 of CAXSIB010000085.1, read as the reverse complement.
GCCGCCGGCGGGGAGGCCGGCCAGCTGCGGGTGTTCGAGTCGGTCCTGGCGCTCCTCACCCGCGCCGGCGCGACCGGGGGTGGCCCGGTCCTGCTGGTCATCGAGGACCTCCACTGGGCCGACCGGTCCTCCCGCGACCTGCTGGCCTTCCTGCTCGCCCGGCTCCGCCACGACCGGCTCCTGGTCGTCGCGAGCTACCGGTCGGACGACCTGCACCGCCGGCATCCGCTGCGCCCGCTGCTCGCCCAGCTCGCCCGGTCCCCCCTCGTCGAGCGCCTCGACGTCCCCGGCTTCGACTCCGCGGAGATGGCGGCCTACCTGGGCGGGGTCGCGGAGACCGTGCCAGCGGAGTCGGTCGTGCGCCGGATCCTGGACCGGAGCCAGGGCAACGCCTACTACGCGCGGGAGCTGCTGGAGTCCCAGGACGACGGGACCGCCGCCGGACCGGAGGATCCCGCCCTGCCCACCGAGCTCGCCGACGTCCTGCTGCTGCGCGTCGAGCAGCTCCCGGCGGACGCCCAGCTGGTCGCGCGGGCGGCGGCGGTCGGCGGCCGGCGCGTCGGTCACCCTGTGCTCCTGGCGCTGACCGGACTGGGTGAGCCCGAGCTGGAGAGCGCGCTGCACGAGGCGGTGGCGCGCCAGGTGCTGGTCACCGTCGACGGCGAGCAGTACGCCTTCCGTCATGCGCTGCTGTCGGAAGCCGTCTACGCCGACCTCCTGCCCGGGGAGCGGGTCCGGCTGCACGGCGCCTACGCACGCGCCATCGCGACGGCCGCCGGGGCCGGGGACCGCCTCGGCTCCGCGGCCGACCTGGCCCACCACGCCATGGCCAGTCACGACCTGCCCGGCGCGCTGGTCGCCTCCATCGAGGCGGCCGGTGAGGCGATCGACCTGGACGCACCGGCCGAGGCCTGGCAGCAGCTGGAGCGGGCCCTGCAGCTGTGGGACGCGGTGCCCGACGCGGCGGCCCGCACCGGTCTCGACATCGTCGAGGTCGGCCTGCGCGCCGCCGCGACCGCGAGCCGTGCGGGAGCGCACGACCGGGCGGCCGCCCTGGTCGAGGCCGCCACCCGCCGGCTCGACCCGGCCGCCGAACCCGGCCGAGCGGCCGAGGTGTGGGTGGCCCAGGCCCGCCACCTGCTCGACGCCGACCGGCCCGAGGCCGCGCTGCGCGCCGCGACCGAAGCGGTGCGACTCGCGGGCGGCCCCGCCACGGTCGAGACGCCCGCAGCGGCCTGGTCGGCGGCCCACAGCGCGAACGCACTGCGCCAGCTCGACCGGGCGGGGGCCCGGGAGTTCGCCGAGCAGGCCCGGGACATGGCCCGGCGCACGGGGACCCCGGCGGCCGAGGCCGACGCCCTGGTGACCCTCGCCGCACTGCACAACGACCGCGGCTCGGTCGCCCGGGTGGCGGTGCTGCTCGCCGAGGCGGGTGAGCGGGCCCGCGCGGCCGGGGACCTCACGACCGAGCTCCGCGTCTCCTACGCCCTCGCCGCGGACCGCTACGACGCCGGCGACGTGGCCGGGGCGCTGGTGCTGCTGGACGCCGCGGTGCAGCGCTGCCTGCGCAACGGCGCCGGGTGGAGCCCGTACGGCCTGGAGCTGCGCGCCCTGCAGGTCACCGCCCGCTTCGTCACCGGTGACTGGGAGGGCAGCGCGGCCGCCGCCGCGGTCACCGGGACGCGGCCGCCGGAGCCGGCGGCCGCCCGGATGGCGTCGGTCGGCCTGCACGTCGCGGTCGCCCGCGGCGACCGGACGGCGTCGGGCACCCTGGCCCGGCTGGAGTCCGCGGGCCGGGTCGATCCGATGGTGGCCCTCGCCGCCGCCGGCTGCGGCGCGGATCACGCGTGCTGGCTGGCAGAGCCGGCCGCCGCGCTGGACATCGTCGCGCGGGCGCTGCGGCACCTGGAGGCGGTGTTCGACCCCTGGTTCCTCGGCGCGCTCTGGCTGTGTGCGCTCGGGATCTCCGCGGCGGCCGACCTCGCCGAGGAGGCCCGAAGGGAGCGGGTCCCCTCGGACGCGCAGGCGGCCCGGGAGCACACCGCGCGGGCCGAGGGTGCGAGGCTGCTCGACCTCGCCCGCCGCACGACCGGGCTGGGCCACCCGCGCAGCGGCACCCTCGGGCCCGAGGGCACCGCCTGGCTCCGGCGCGCGGAAGCCGAGCGGCACCGCCTCGACGGGGACAGCGGGGCGGACGGGGACAGCGCCGCCGCGGTCGCGGCCTGGCGCACGGCGGTGGACGCCTTCGGCTACGGGCACGTCTACGAGCAGGCCCGCTCGCGGTTCCGGCTGGCGGCGGCGTTGCTCACCACCGGGGACCGCGACGAGGCGGCCGTGCAGGCGGGCCTGGCGCACGCCGCGGCGCTGACCCTGCGAGCGGTGCCGCTGGCCACCGCGGTCGAGGACCTCGCGCGCCGGGGCCGCCTGGGCCACCTGTCGGCGCGTCGTACCGGGGCGGACGAGGCGCCCCCGGTCGTCGCTCCGGCCGACTCCCCGCTCACCCCGCGCGAGCAGGAGGTCGTCGTCCTGCTGGCCGACGGGCGCTCCAACCGGCAGATCGGCGAGGAGCTGTTCATGGCGGAGAAGACCGCGAGCGTGCACGTGTCGCGCATCCTCGCCAAGCTCTCGGCCACCAGCCGCGCCGAGGCCGTGGCGCACGCCTACGACCGCGGCCTCCTCGGGTGACCAGCCTCGGGTGACGAGCCCCGGTCGAGCTCGTCGGCGGTGACCACCCCGCCAGCGAGCGGGTCCGGGCGTCACCGACGGCGACGGCGCGCCGTCGCCGTCGCCGTCGCCGTCGCCGTGCAGCCGACGCGGTCAGGCGACCTCGGCGGCGCCCCGGGTCAGGAAGACGAGGGTGACGAAGGTCCGGTACAGCCCGAGGGGGTCGGTGTCCGCGATCCGCAGCGAGCGCGGCCCGGTCCGCTCGACGCCGCGGATCCAGGTGGCCATCTCCGCCACGTCGGTCGTGCGGACCTCGAGGTCGAGCACCGGGCGGGCGCCGGGGTCGGGCGGGGCGATCGCCGCCGCCCCGCGCACGGCCGCCTCCGCAGCGGCCGCGATGACCTCCCGCGCCCGCTCGGGGTGCAGGCTCAGCCCGGCGTTGCGGCTGACGGCCTCCTTGACCACCGCGCGGTGGACGCCGGGCAGCAGCACCGCGGTCTCCTCGCACGCGACCCGGTCGCCGGTGACCAGGACGACCGGGACGCCGTGGGCCGCGGCCACGAGGGCGTTGATCCCGGCCTCGCCGGTGACCGTGCCGTTGAGGCGGATCTCGGAGAACGCCCGCGGGTTGTAGGTGTGCGAGAGGTTCGCGGGCGCGCCGACCGAGCCGTGGTAGCTCACGAACAGCACGGCGTCGAAGGTCTCGTCGAGGCCCTGCATCATGTAGAGCGGCTTGAACGCGCCGGACAGGTAGGACGCGCGGCCGGCGAGGGCGTCGGCCGGCAGGTTGCGCATCGACGCGTGGGAGTCGTTGACGACCACCTCGGTCGCGCCGCCCGCCATGGCACCGGTGATCGCCGCGTTGACCTCCGCGAGCAGCAGCGCCCGCCCGGCCGCCGCCTCCCAGCCGTCCCCGATGCACTGGGCCCAGTCGACGATGCCCGCCGTGCCCTCCATGTCGCTGGACAGGAACACCTTCACCGGGGACCACGCTCGCGCTGCACGCGCCGATCCTGCCCTGCGGGCCGCGGGACGCCACATCGCGTCCAGCGGCCGGCGGCCGCCTCGGGCGCTTCGTGTTGCATGTGATAATCAGTCGCAACAAGGATGGCCTCGGATCGGCAGGCCACCACGGCCACCCCCGGCCCGCCGTCCCCGCCCGCCCGACGCCCCACGACGACCACCATGACGACCCCCGACGACCGGAGGACCTCCCCGACATGTCCCGGACCCGGCCGCGCGCCGCACTCGCGGCGCTGCTCACCGCCGCCCTGCTCGCCACGGTCGCCGCCTGCGCGACGGGCAGCGGGACCGGCAACGGGACGGGGAGCGGGACGGGGAGCGGGACGGGCCGCGCGACGATCCGCGCGGTCGCGTCGATCGACGCGTGGGGCAGCATCCTGAGCCAGCTCGGCGGCACCCGGGTCGCGACGACGTCGATCATCTCCAGCCCCGACGTGGACCCGCACTCCTACGAGCCGACCACCGCCGACAGCATCGCGATCGCCGAGGCCTCGGTCCTGGTCGTCAACGGGATCGGCTACGACAGCTGGGCGTCGCAGGCCGCGGCGGCCAACCCGTCGGACACCCGCCGCGTCGTCGACGTCGGGGACCTCGTCGGCGTGACCGCCGGTGGCAACCCGCACCAGTGGTACTCCCGGACCGCCGTCGACCGGGTGGTGGACGCGATCACCGCGGACCTGCAGGCCGTCGACCCGGCGGGCCGGGCGTACTACGCGCAGCGCCGGACCCGCCTCGAGACGGTCGGTTTCGCCCGCTACGACGCCCTCGAGCGGCAGCTGCGGACCGCGGACCGCGGCGCCCCCGTCGGGGCCAGCGAGTCGATCGCGAGCCCGCTCGCGGCGACCCTCGGGCTGGACCTGCTGACCCCGGCGTCGTTCCTGAGGGCGACCAGCGAGGGCACCGACCCGGCCCCCGCGGACATCGCGACGATCGACCGGCAGCTCGCGGGCCGCCGGGTCCGGGTCTACCTCGACAACGTGCAGAACTCCACGCCCGACGTCACCGCCCAGGTGCGGGCGGCGCGGGCCGCCGGGATACCCGTGGTCGCGATCACCGAGACCCTGTCGCCGCGCGGGACCTCGTTCCAGGACTGGCAGAGCGCGCAGCTGGCCGCGCTGCAACGCGCCCTGGCGAGGACGGCCCCGTGAGCGCGGCGCGGCCGGCGTCGTCGACGGCGGGGCGGCCGGTGGCCACCATGGGCACCGTGACCGACACGACCGACCGGGGCGACGACATGGACCCGCTCCCCGTCGGCGAGCGGCCGGCCGTGCTGACGACCCGCGGGGCGAGCGCGGTCCGCGGCGGGCGCGCGGTGTGGGAGCACGTCGACCTCGTCCTGCACCGCGGGGAGTTCTGCGCGGTCCTCGGCCCCAACGGGGTCGGGAAGTCCACGCTCCTGCAGGCGGTCCTCGGGCTGATCCCCCTGTCCGGCGGCACGATCGACGTGCTCGGGGAGCCGGCCGGGCGGCGCAACGCCCACGTCGGCTACCTGCCGCAGCGCCGCGCGTTCGACGCGGGCACCCGCCTGCGCGGCGTCGACGTGGTCGGGCTCGGCCTCGACGGCGACCGCTGGGGGCTGTCCCTGTCCTGGCCGGGATCCCGGCGTGCCCGCGCCCGGCGGGAGAAGATCGAACGGGTGCTGGACCTCGTCGGCGCCACGGCGTACGCCGGGCGGCCGATCGGGGAGTGCTCCGGCGGTGAGCAGCAGCGGCTGCTGATCGCGCAGGCTCTGGTCCGCGAGCCCCGGCTCCTGCTGCTCGACGAGCCGCTGGACTCCCTCGACGTCACCAACCAGGCCTCGGTGTCCGCGCTCATCCGGTCGATCTGCCGCGAGCAGGACGTGGCGGTGCTGATGGTCGCCCACGACGTGAACCCGATCCTGGCCAGCCTGGACTCGGTGGTCTACCTCGCCCACGGTGGCGCCGTGCTCGGGCCGCCCGCCGAGGTCATCACCTCGGACACCCTGACGATGCTCTACGGGACGCCGGTCGACGTGCTGCACGACCGGGCCGGGCGCCTCGTCGTGGTGGGCCAGCCCGACACCACCGCCGCCCACGGACACGGCCCGGGCGGGGGCCGGTGACGAGCCCCGGCTGGGATCCCCTCGCCGACGTGGCCGGGCTGTTCACCTACCCGTTCATGGTGAACGCCCTGCGAGCCGGGACGGTGGTCGCGGTCCTCAGCGGGGTCGTCGGCTGGTTCATGGTGCTGCGGCGGGAGAGCTTCGCCGGGCACACCCTCGCGGTCGTCGGCTTCGCCGGGGCCTCGGGCTCCGCGCTCGTGCACGTCGGACCGTCGGTGGGGTACTTCGGCTCCGGGCTGGTCGCGGCGCTCGTCATCGCGCGGCTCCCGGCCGCGCGGACCGGTGGGGGGCTCGGCGGGCTCGGGGAGCAGTCGGCGGGGATCGGGACCGTGCAGGCGGCCGCGCTCGCGACGGGCTTCCTGTTCTCCAGCCTGTACGGGGGATTCCTGTCCGGGACCGGTGCCCTGCTGTTCGGGACGATCACCGGGGTGACGACCGCCCAGGTGTGGCTGCTGGCCGTCGTCGCGGCCGCGTGCCTCGCCACCCTCGCCGTCGTCGGGCGGCCGCTGCTGTTCGTCAGCGTCGACCCGGTCCTGGCCCGGGCCCGCCACGTCCCGGTGGTCGCCGTGGGGACGGTCTTCCTGGTGGTGCTGGCGTTCGCCGCGACCGCGACCGCCCAGGTCACCGGATCGCTGCTGGTGTTCGCCCTCCTCGTGGCCCCCGCCGCGGCCGCCCACCGGCTGACGGCCAGACCCGCGCGGGGACTGGTGGTCTCGGTCCTGCTGGCCGTCGCGGTGACCTGGCTCGGGGAGGCGTGCGCGTACTGGTCGCCCTGGCCGATCGGCTTCTGGGTGTCCTCGTTCGGCTTCGCCGCCTACGTGCTCGCCGTGGCCGGGACGGCGGCGGCGGCGCGGCTCCGGCGCCGACCCCGCGGGCGGGCCGGAACC
>CAXSIB010000084.1:0-10477 GCA_964237095.1 uncultured Actinomycetales bacterium | reverse complement strand
CGCCGTCCAGCGGGCGCAGCGCGCTGCCCGGAGCGGCCTGGCTCACCACCCGCTGGAACAGCGCCACCCCGGCCGGGGACAGGATCGCGTCGTGCACGGGGACGACGACCGGTGCCCCCACCGCGCGGAGGAAGTCGATGGTCTCCTCGACCTTGCTCCACGGCGCGACGACGGGCGCGGCCAGCACCCGGACCCCGGCGTCGGCGGGCGGGACGGTGAGGGCGTCGCCGGGGACGAACAGGTCCCCGACGAGGTAGCCGGTGTTGGTGACCAGCGGGATGTCGGGGTGGACGCGGGCGTGGGTGGTCCCGAACACTGCGATCGGCACGTCGGCGACGTCGAGGGTGTCCCCGTCGTGGGCCACGACCGCCTCGATCCCCAGCTGGCGCAGCTCCTCCGCCGCGCCCTCGTCGGCCACCACCTCGAGCCCGGCGTTGGCCTCGACGAGCCGGGGGAAGGCGGCCAGGTCGAGGTGGTCGGGGTGCCGGTGGGTCACCAGCACCGCGTCGAGGCCGGTCAGCCCGTGCCAGGCGTCGCTGAGGTTGCCCGGGTCGACCAGGATCCGCCGGCCCTCGTGCTCGATCAGCAGGCACGAGTGGCCGAGCTTCATCAGTCTCATCGCGCCATCGTCCCCCGCGGCCGCGACGCGGCGACCCCGCCCGCCGGCGCGGACGTCCCGGACCGGTCCGGCGGCGCGGACCGCTGGGCCGGGCCCGCCCCGTCGGTGAGGATGAGGGGGTGAGCATCGACACCCCGGACCAGGCGCTGCCCGACGGACCACCCCTGCTGCACACGGGCAAGGTCCGGGAGCTGTACGCCCTCGGCGACGACCGCCTCGTGATGGTGGCGAGCGACCGGATCTCGGCGTTCGACTGGATCCTCGACAGCCCGATCCCCGACAAGGGCGCGATCCTGACCCGGCTGTCGCTGTGGTGGTTCGACCGGTTCACCGACCTCGCCCCGCACCACGTCCTGTCCACCGAGCTGCCCGCGGGGAGCCCGCCGGAGTGGGCGGGCCGCGCGGTGGTCTGCGAGCGGTTGTCGATGGTGCCGGTCGAGTGCATCGCCCGCGGCTACCTGACGGGGTCGGGGCTGCTGTCCTACCGCGCCACCGGCGACCTCTGCGGCATCGACCTCCCGCCCGGGCTGACCGACGGCTCCCGGCTCCCGGCGCCGCTGTTCACCCCGACGACCAAGGCCCCGCTGGGGGAGCACGACACCGCGATGACCGCCGCCGACGTCGCCGCGACGGTCGGCGCGGACGTGGGCGAGGCCCTGGCGGGACTGACCCTGGCGGTCTACGCGCGGGGCGCCGCGATCGCCGCCGAGCGCGGCATCATCCTCGCGGACACCAAGATCGAGGTCGGCCGCCGGCCCGACGGGACGCTGGTGCTGGCCGACGAGCTGCTCACCCCGGACTCGTCGCGCTTCTGGCCCGCGGACCGGTGGGAGCCCGGGCACTCCCAGCCCAGCTACGACAAGCAGTTCGTGCGCGACTGGCTGACCTCCCCGGACTCGGGCTGGGACCCCGCCGGCACCGCGCCCCCGCCGCCGCTGCCGGCGGAGATCGTCGAGCGCACCCGGGACCGCTACGTGCACGCCTACGAGCAGCTCACCGGGCGGCGCTGGGGCTGACCGGCGCCGGCACGGCGCCCGCCGGCCCACCGGGACCGCCCGGGCCACCCGGGACGAGCTGCCGGTCCGGCCGGGTGTCGAGGCCGCGCCGGTCCAGCACGGGCAGCGTCCAGCACGCGCCGAAGGCCTCGTCGTCGGCGGGCAGCGTGCGCTCGAACAGTCCGCCGCCGGGGTACACCGTCAGCTCCCCGAAGCCGACGAGGCCCCGGAGCTCGTAGAGGTCGACCCGGACGAAGTCGAAGTCCTTCCCGAGGGCGGCGGCGAGGTCGAGCATCCGGCCCAGGTTCGCGGGCGCCGGGTGGACGGCTCCCGGCGTACGCAGGAACCGCCGGTCGGTCGGCTCCCAGGACGGCGTGTAGATCCGCTCGGCGAGCCCGGTGAACCGCCCGGTGAACTCCGAGACGTACCGCACCACCCCGTCGAACACGAAGAACTTGTAGTCGATCGGCACCGTGTCGATCGGCACCGGGTCGGCGGCCGCCGGGTCCGGCGGCCCGTCCGGCTCGGTGGACCGGACGACCCGGCGGGCGGCGTCGTCCAGCCACTCCTCGACGACGAGCAGCCGCCGGGCCCCGGCGTACGCCCACTCCCCGAACTGGTCGGCCTGCTCCTCCGCGAGCCAGCCGCGGGTGACCCGGCGGAGCTCGGCGACGTCCGCCGAGGTGCCCCGCCCGAGGTGCAGCAGACCGGTCCGGTGGTTCGGCTTGAGGACCCAGCGGTCGGGCAGCTCACGCCCGGCGAGCTCTCCGACGTCGACCCCGCTCCACAGGGTCGCGGGGACGACCACGCCCGGGTGGACCGCCGCGACGTGGGCCTTCACGGCCTCCTTGTCGCACGCCCAGGTGAGCAGCGGGCGCCGGTCGCGGACCATCCGCCAATTGATCTTCTCGGCGAAGGTCTGCGGCCGGCGCAGGGGCAGGGCCCGGCCGTAGGCCCGGCGGAACAGCAGCCGCCGGGCGACGCCGATCGGCAACGCGGTGCGGAGGAGGCGGAAGCCGCGGGTCGAGCGGGGGTCGAAGCGGACCCGGGCGGCGTCCGGCGGCGGCTCTGCGGGGGACATGCGGCGCTCCAGGGCTGGTCCCGGCGGGGACGGGTCGGTCCCCGCGCGAGGCGACGGCCGCTCGGGTCGGAACGGATCCGGACCTGCGCACGGGCCGGTCGACCAGGACCGGGGGACCATCCGCTCGGTCGCAGCGGACTGTAGGCGGGTCCGCCGCCGCCGCCGACGGCTGTTCCGCGGACGGACCACGCGACCCGGCGGCCGGCCCGGGGTCAGCCCGGCCGGAAGGTCTCGGCCGCCTGCAGGACGAGCGCGGCGCGGGCCCCCCAGTCCATCGCGCGGGCGGCGTCGAGCCCGTCGCCGGTCGGCGGCCCCGCGAGGGCGCGCCCGAAGGCGTCGGCCGCCCCGGCGGGGTCGGTGTAGGGGTGGACGTCGGCCAGCCCGAGCGACGTGATCGGGGCGGTCGCCCGGGCGAGCACGGTGAGACTCGCGGCGAGGTACTCGAACAGCTTCATCGGGCTGCGGCCGTCGTTGGTCGGGTCGTCGTTCAGCGGGAGGAGGCCGACCCGGTGGGCCCCGAGGACCTCGGGCAGCTCCGCGTAGTCGAGCGGTCCGCGGAGGCGGACGTTGGCCGGGAGGTCGGGCCCGGTGGCCGGCGGCGGCCCGTACAGGTCGAGCACCTCCCGGGGGTGCGCGGCCCCGAGCCGGCGGACCGTGTCCCAGTCGAACCGCCGGTCCAGCGCACCGACGTAGACCGCGCCCGCCCGCTCGCCCCACGGCCGCCGCCCGCGGGACAGCTCGGCGAACTCCACGCCGTTGCCCACGACCGCCGACGGCCGGGCGGCGCCCCCCGCCGCGAGCCGGTCCGCGGCGAGCCGGTCGGCGACGACCCGGGAGGTCGCGACGACCCCGTCGGCGCGCTCGAGGACCGCGGCCTCGGCCTTCCGCGTGGCGGGGTCGGTGTTGATGTCGGTCGGGCGGTACACCAGCGTCCGCGCGGGCAGCCGGTCGAGCAGGTACCCCAGCAGGGGCTGGTCGACCAGCACGAGGTCGGCGGGCAGGAGCCCGCCGGCGCGCAGGACCGTCTGCAGCCGCCGGGTTGAGCCGAGGGTGAACGGCCGCCTCAGCGGGTCGGGCGTGAGCGGGAACAGGCTCCACGGCACGGCGAACGCGGCGCCGTCGATCGTCGTCAGGCGGATCGGCACGGCCAGGCGCGCCCGGCTGCGCACCTCCGGGTCGCGCAGCATCGTCACGTGCGCCAGGGAGATCGGGTTGCTCACGTGGGCGACCCGGTGGCCGAGGCGGGCGAACTCCCGGGCGAGGTGGTGGCTGCCGACGCGGAACGGGCCGGTGCGCCCGGTGTGGCTGAGCAGGACTATCCGCACGGTCTCTCCCCGGTGGCTGGGTCGGTGGCGGTCCGGCCGGCCGCGGTCCGGGCGCGGCCGCTCACGGGGTGGTCCGGGGCGTCCGGCCGCGGGGGCCGCGGAGGCGGGTGAGCCGCGCCGGCACCAGCTCCGGGAACGCGACCGAGACCGCGGCGAGCCCGCCCACGACGGCCAGGACGAGCCACGCCACCTGCTGGCGGACGAGGACCATGGCGGCGACGAGCACGAGCACGGTGACGATCGGCCGGACGCGGACGACCATCCCGACGAGGAGCCGCAGCGCGTGGCGCTGGGTCGGCTGCACGCCCGCGACCACGGTGGTAGACAGCAGCGCGGCGACCGCGGCCGCGGCCAGCCCGCGGACCCCGCCGACGGTGCCGCCCACCCACATGGCGCCGACGGACACCAGCGTCGCGACGAGCAGCGCCACGATCGCGCGGCCGGCGCGGTCCTGGCTCTGCAGCCCGGTCACGAGGATGTTGAGCAGCCCGATGAGCAGCCCGAGCAGTGCGGTGTACGGCAGCCACGTGCCGACGTCGGAGAACGACGAGCTGAACAGCCGGTCGAGCAGCGGGCGCGGCACCGTCAGCAGGCACAGGGCGAAGAAGCCGGCCACCGCCAGGTACGAGCGCACGCTGATCGCCTGCCGGCGGGGCCCGTCGGGTCCCCGCAGGGTCGGGAAGACGGCGGTGGAGATGGCGTTCGAGACGTACAGAGGCACCCGGCCGAGGGTGGCGGCGGCCTGGTAGGCGGCGGCGCCGGTCCGGGTCGACGCCAGGGCCGCCACCAGGATCGAGTCCCCCGCCGACAGGACCCCGACGCCGAGCTGGAGGGCGGAGATCCGGCCGGCGGTCCGCCACAGCTCCGGGTGCAGCCCCTCCCGGGTGGGCCGCCCGAGCATGCGCCAGTAGAGCGGGAGGGTCGCCAGCGGCACGAAGGCCCCGGCCAGCGGGCCGATGAGCGCCCCGGTGGCGCCCCCGTCGAGGGCGAGCACGCAGAACAGCCCGACCCCGAGCTTGACCAGGACCTCGGTCGTGCTGATCACGGCCAGCGGCGCGGTCCGGCCGTGGCCCTGCAGGTAGCCGCTCCCGGTGGACCCGATCGACAGCACGAGGGCGGTGACCGCGATGAGCAGGACGTCGGTCCACGACGCGAACCGGCTGGCGATGACCGCGAGGACGAGGGCGATGAGCAGCCCGGTGGCCACGTTGAGCCACCAGGCGAAGGTGACCGCCCGGGCGATCGCCGCCTTGTCGTCGCGGTCGGCGCCGATCTCCCGCGCCAGCACCCACGGGATGCCGCCGGTCCCGACGATCCCCTTGACCAGCAGCAGGGACTGGCCGCCGGCGAAGACCGCGTAGTCGCGGGCGGTGAGGCTGTGGGTGAGGCCGATCGCGTACACGTAGTTCAGGGCGCCCGCGGCCGTCGTCCCGATCGTCAGCCAGCCCGCCGCGAAGCGGCGCGAGCGGGGCCGGTCGGTCCCGGGGGTGGGGCTCACCGCGTCGCGACGGTGCGGGCGGCGGCGGGTCGGGCGGCGGCGGGTCCGGCGGGCAGCAGGGCGCTGATGGTCGATCCCTCTCGTTCGCGCCGAGCAGCGGCGGTGGTGACCTGACGGCGCCGATGCCAGGGACGGGTGGTGCTCGAGAGGCGGAACCGGGGGACGGACCGGCTCTGCACCCCCGCAGGTCGACCGCCGGACACGGCACACACCGCAGCCACGACGGACATCCGTCGGACCTGCTGCAGGCGCGCGGTCAGGCTAGACGATGGCGGGGGTCGCGTCCTGACCGGGACCGCCCGCCGACCGCACCCGGTCGGATCTCTACCCGCCGGCCCTCCCGGCGACCGTCTGCGGCGACAGTCGGGCCACCAGTGACCGGTGGTCGCTGCCGGTGACGGGCACGATCCACACGGCGACCGGACGCCAGCGGGCACCGTCGGCGACCACGTGGTCCAGCGGCGCCCCGACGATCTCGGGGACCCAGGCGGGCCAGGTCGCGACGCCGGCGGCACCCGCCCGCTGGGCGGCGTCGAAGCACCGGCCGAGCGACCGCAGTGCCGGGTGGTCGACGGTGCTGTTGAAGTCCCCGGCCACCACGGTGTCCGGGCCGTCGCGGCACAGGTCGACCGCCGCCGTCGTCCCGCGTCGCCACACGGGCAGGAACGCCCGCGTCAGCGGCGCCATCGGGTGCACCGCGACGAGGACCGGCCGGCCGGCGGGCGCCCCGACCGGGTCGGCCACGACGGCCCCGAGTCCGCCGCCGTCCGTCCCGACCTGCCGGTAGCGCCCCAGCCCCGTCCAGACGAGCAGCGCCGTGGGCAGGATCGAGCCCTGGCCACCGACGCCGAAGACCTGCACGGGCCGGCCGGCGGCCGCGAGCCGGGCCGCGACGTCGCCCGCCAGCCCCACGTCGGTCTCGGGCATGGCCAGCACGTCGGCGTCGGCGCCCAGGAAGAGCCGGGCGAGCCCGCCCGGGTCGGCCCGGCTCAGGTCGGTGTTGGCCACCACGACCGTGAGCTCGCCCGGGCGCGCCGCGGCCGTCGGACGCACCGACCCCAGCCCCCGGTCGGCGAGCACCGTGAGCTCACCGGCCCCGGCGGCCGCGGCGACCGCCGTCAGCGCCAGCAGGGCGGTGTGCACCCGCCGCCACCGCCGCGACACGAGGGTGGCCACGCCGAGCACGAGCGCCGCCGCGCCGGCGGCCAGCAGCAGGACGCCGCGGAACGCGATGAGCGCCGTCCACGGCCAGCGCCCGCTCAGGCCGGCGGCCCCGGGCAGCACGAGGGTGGACACGGCGGCCGCGAGGGCGACCGTCGCGACGGCGCCCGGCCAGGACCACGCCAGGCGTGCCCGCCGTGCCGGGGAGGGGCGGCGCACGCCCGCAGTCAACACCCGCGAGGGGCCGGTGTGACCGGGCGGGGCCGTTCGGTTTGCGCGCTCGGCGGGCGGTCCGCTTGACTCCCCACTCGGGCCCGTCGCGACGGGCCCGCCGACCGAGGGGGGCGCGACCGTCGTGGACAGCCCCCCGCTCCCGCTGCGGATCGGCGTCGACGGTCGGGTGCTCGACGACCGTTACCACGGCATCGGCCGGGTCACCGACGCCCTCGTCCGCGAGCTCGTGCGGGTCCCCGGCGTGCAGGTCGTCCTGGCCCTCGGGGCGACCCCCACCACCCGGTTCGACGTGCCGGCCCTGCTCGCGCTGCCCGGCGTGGAGAGCTTCCCGTTCCCCGTCCCGCTCACCTCGCCGCGCCAGCTGCGGGCCTGGCCGGCCGCGCTGCGCCGGGCCCGGGTGGACGCGACGGTCTTCCCGTACCACCTCGGCGCCGCCGTGAGCGGTCCCGGCCCGCGGCTGGTGATGGTGCACGACTGCATCCTGGAGACGCACGCCGACTTCGCCCCGTCGCGCCACGTGCGGTGGGCGTACCGCCTGCTGACCGCCCTCGTCGTGCGGACGAACCGGGTGATCACCCCGTCGCTCGCGTCGGCGCGCGCGATCGAGCACTTCTACCGGGTCCCCGCGGCGCGGATCGGGCTGGTCCCCAACGGCGTCGACGCGGCCTTCGCCGTCGCCGCGGGCCCCGACCCGGAGGACGTGGCGATCGCGGCGACGCGGGTCGCCCTCGGGCTGCCCGACCGGTACCTCCTCCAGGTCGGGGCCCGGCGGCCGCACAAGAACCTCCGGGTCCTGGTGGAGCTGCTCGCGGTCCGGCCCGACCGGCACCTGGTCCTGGTGGGCAGCGTCGACACCCGTTTCCCGGACGCGGTGCCGGCGCTCGCGGCGGAGCTCGGGGTCGCCGACCGGGTCCACCACCTGCCGTTCGTCGCGGAGGACCACCTCGTGGCGCTCTACCGCGGGGCCGAGGCGTTCGTCTACCCGTCGCTGGTCGAGGGCTTCGGGCTGCCGCTGCTCGAGGCGATGGCCGCCGGCACCCCGGTCGTCGCCAGCGACATCCCGGTCTTCGCCGAGCTCGCCCGCGACGCCGCCCTGCTGGTCCCGGCCCGGTCCCCGCAGGCGTGGTCCGAGGCGGTCGACCGGCTCCGGGCGGACGACGCCCTCCGGGCCCGGCTCGTCGCCGCCGGCCGGGCCGCCGCGGCCGCCTACACCTGGGCGGGCTCGGCCGAGGCCCTGGTCGGCGAGGTCCGGCGGGCGGTGGCCGGCCCCGGCTGACCGCCGGCCCCGGCTGACCCGCCGGGCCCGGCTGTCCTCCCGCGAGTGGACAGCGCCCGGGACAGGCGGCGGCGAGAGCGGGTGCCGTCCTTACGATGACGCCCATGCGCCAGCGGCTCACCCCTGCCCTGCAGGCGGTGGGCCGATGGGCCCGCCGGCGTCCCCGGCTGGCCGTGCTCCTGGCCGCCGCGCTGGCCGCGGTCGTGGTGCTCGTGTCGACGGGGATCGCCGACCGGCCCGCGACGCCGCCCGCGGCGAACGGGGCCCCGACGTCGTCGGCGTCCCCCGGGACGTCTCCGGGGACGTCCGCCGGCACCTCGCCGGGGGCCTCCGCCGGCTCGTCCCCCGACGCGTCGCCGGGCACGTCCGCCGCCACGGCCGAGCCGTTCTTCGGGACGCTGGTGACCGACCCGGACCACGCGGCGGCGGAGGTCGCGGCGGGCGTCCGGGTCGCGATGGTCGAGCTGGACTGGGCCGCCTACGAGCCGTCGGAGGGGCGGTTCGACGCCGCCTACGCGGCCGAGGTCCGGGACCGGGTCGACCGCCTCGCGGCGGCCGGGATGCGGGTGACCCTCGCCCTGGGCCTGGGCACCGCGCCCTCGTGGGTCCTCGACCTCCCCGACGGCCGCCTGGTCGACCAGGACGGCCACACGGCGGACCAGGTGGACATCATCTTCAACGACTCCGTCCGGGACGTGGTCGGGCAGTACCTGACCCGGGTGGTGGCCGACCTCGGGGTGGGGAACCTGTGGGCCATCCGCATCACCGCGGGCGGCGTCGAGGTCGGCTACCCGTCGGGCGGGTCCTACTGGGCGTTCGACCGCAACGCCCTCAACGGGCCGGACCTGCCGTCCACGATGGCGCGCAACCCCTTCCCGGACTGGCGTCCCGGGACCACCACCCTGTCGGCCGCGGACGTCACCACGTGGGCGGACTGGTACATCGGCGCCCTCGACGACACCGTGGCGTGGCAGCTGACGCTGTTCGACTCCCTCGGGTTCCGCGGCTACTACCAGCTCCTGACCCCCGGGTCGGGCGTGCGGCCCGACGGGTTCACCGACGCGATCGCCCACGACCTCCCGAACGGCCTGACCGGCGTGGGCGCCGTCTGGGACCGCTTCTACCGGCTGCTCCCCGACCGGGACCGCTCCCGGATCGTCGCCTACGTGTCCTCGATGGCCGACCTGTCGGGCGGGGATGACTCCTGCGAGCCCGGTGACGACGCCGTCGCGCTGGACGACCCGTCGGCCGACGCCTGGTCGGCGACCCGGTGGATCAGCCGCGTCGCCGACGAGCACCACCTGCTCAAGGCGGGGGAGAACCCGGGCTGGGACTCACCGTCACGGCTGAACCCGCACTACCTGGACGCGTCGGAGTCGGGGATGCTCGCGGCGTCCGTCCGCCAGCTCACCTCGTGCGGCCTGCAGGGCATGTACTGGGCCCACGACGACAAGATCTGGGACGGCACCCTGCCGCTGAGCCGCTACGCGGACGCGATCCGGGGCGTGCACCCCGACGGCAGCGTCCAGCCCGACTTCCCGGGCTGAGGGCGCGGGCTGAGGGCGCCGGGCACACCAACCGCGCCGCGGGTCACCACGCGATCCGGCGGGCTCCCAGGTAGGGGTTGCCGGCGACGATCCCCCCGGTCGGGGCTGCGCTCGGGGTCGCGAGCGCGGCGGCCAGCTGGCGGATCGCCCGGAGCTCCACCGGGGTGAGGAGCAGCCGTTCGGCGGGGGTCCGGCCGGCGACCACGGTGGCGAGGGGGGTCCCGCGCAGCAGCAGGAGCATCTCGGTGGTGGCCACGGCCCGCTCGGTCCCGTCGTCGTCGTGCAGGTACACGGTCCGGCCCCGGCTGCCGGTCCGGCGCACCAGCGCGGCGATCCGGTCGAGCTGGGCCAGGGTCGGTGACCCGTCCCCCGCGACGGGGGTCTCCAGGTACGTGAGGCGGAGGTACCGGGTGGTGGCCCGCTCGGCGATGCTCGGGCTGGTGATGTCGACGACGGCCGCGACGTGGTTCTGCCTGATCATGTTGACCAGGTCCACGTCGGTCGGCCGACCGCCCCGCAGCAGGTGGGCGGTGATCTGCGCGGCGCCCCGGATGGGCGGCAGCGTCGACGTCGCCGGCTTGGTGTCGGCGATGACGACCTTCAGCCCCAGCAGGAGGAACACGCACGCGAGGGCGACCGCGAGCCGCAGCGCGGCGGTGCGGACGGGGATGCCGCCGCGGCCGCCGATCGCGGGACCGGCCCCCGCCGGCCCCCCGGTCGCGAGGCCGGTCCCGGCCCCGG
>CAXSIB010000083.1:0-10487 GCA_964237095.1 uncultured Actinomycetales bacterium | reverse complement strand
GGAGCGGTGAGCTGTCAGTGGCGGGCCCTAGCGTCTGACCGATCATGACCGACCGCCCGGGCCCCGCCCCGCTCGCCGCCGCCGGGGCCGCCCCCGCGGTGGCGGCGGCCGCCCTCACCGGGGTCGCGGCGCTGCTGCTGGCGCTGACCCAGCTCAAGGTGATCACCCCGCCGACGTGGCTGCTGGTGGCCGCGGTGGGCGCCACCGCCGCCGTCGGCTTCCTCGCGAGCCTGCTCGGCGCGCTGGGGGTCACGTCCCGGGCGCGGCGGGCGGAGGTCGCGGACTCCCTCGACTTCCTCCTGCGCACGCTGGCCTTCACGATCCAGGACCTCACCGACCTCGACGCCCGCGAGCTCGGCCTCGCCGTCTACGTCCAGCGCGCCGACCGGTGGCCGCCGTGGCGGCGGACCGTCCACCTGCACCGCCTCGTCCGCGACCGCGCGGCCCGCCGGCCGAACGCCTCGGGGGTGGTGTGGCGGCCCGGGAAGGGGGTCGTCGGGGTGTGCGTGGCCACCGGTCAGGAGGTCGGGCTGGACATCGAGTCGGACACCGCCCCCTTCGCCGACGTGGCGGAGTCCGACTGGGACCGGGTGCCCGCGTTCGTCCGGGCGGGGCTGGAGTGGACGGAGTTCCAGGCCCTGCTGGGCAAGTACTTCGCGGTCCTCGCGAGCCCGATCCTCGCCGCCGAGCCGGGCGGGACCCGGGTGCTGGGGTGCCTGGCCCTCGACGGCCCGAGCGGGTCCTTCGACATCCTGTGGACCCCGGACGTCCGGTCGGCGCTCGCCGACGCCGCCGAGACGGTGCGCAGGTTCGTCCTGTGACGGGCCGGCTCCTCTACTGTGGGGGCAGGACGCCCGGCGACCTCGCGGGACGTCCACCAGGTCGCGGGAGGAGTGCGGTGAGCAGCCACGTCGTGTCCCAGCCCGGAGGCGGTCGTCTCCGCGGTGGCACCTGGCGCTACGCCGCCCCTGATCCCACCGGGGCCGGGGCCGTGAAGTTCCGCGAGAACCTGCGTCGCCTCGGCGGCGAGGACCTCCTGCCCGTCGACCGCACGCGCGGCGCCGACAGCACCCGGCCCGCCGCCGGTCCCGTCGACGAGCCCGCGGGCACCGGGACCGTGAGCCCGGCCCGGTCGAGCACCGCAGGCACCCCGACCGGGACCGACCCCGGCGGCCGCCGTCCCGGACGTCCCCGCACCGTCCGCTGACCACCACCCCGCCGGGTCCCGCCCCGCTCCCCGGCCCCGTGCCGCCCGCAGCCGGATCGACCGGATCCGGATCGACCACCGCCGGTCCCGCCCGCCCGCCCGAGGCGGCCGCCGGCCTGCTGCTCCGCCGGGCCCGGGTGTGGACGCCGACGCGGCCGGACGCCACCGCGATCCTGCTGACCGGCGGCCGGATCGCCTGGATCGGGGACGAGGACGGGGTCGCCGGTCTGCTCGCGACCGGGAGCCTGCGCGGGGTCACGATCCGCGACTGTGACGGCGCGCTGGTCACCCCGTCGTTCGTCGATGCCCACGTCCACCTGTTCGCCACCGGGCTCGTGGTCGCGGGCGGGGTCGGGCTCGGGTCGCTCGAGGACGTGCCGGGCGTCCCCGCCCTGCTCGCCGCGGTCGCCGCGGCCGCGGACCGCCTCGCCCCCGGGGAGCCCGTGCTCGGCTTCGGCTGGGACCCCGCGCGGTGGGCCGACACCCCGCTGCCCACCCACGCGGAGCTGCGCCGTGCCGCCGGCGGCCGCGAGGTGTTCCTCGGCCGCGTCGACATGCACTCCGCGCTGCTCGCGGTGGACCCGGCGACGGCGCGGGTCGGCCGCGGCACCTGGTCCGGGCCGCGCCGCCGTCCCCCCGCCCCAGGGAGCGCGGGCGCCGACCGCGACCGCGACACCGACAGAAACACCGACAGAAACAGCGACAACGACACCGACACCGGGACCGGCGCGCTGGTGCCCTGGGAGCAGGGCAGCGCCGCCGGGGCCGCGTTCGCCCGCCTCACCGCCGCGCCGGCCCTGCGCCGCCGCGCCATCCGGTCGGCGCTGGCCGGGGCCGCGGCGGCCGGCATCGGCGCGGTCCACGAGATGGCCGCGCCGCACCTCAACCCGGTGTCCGACCTCGACCTGTTCACCGCCCTGGACGCCGACCCCGGGGTCCCGCGGGTGCTGCGCTGGTGGGGGGAGCACGCCGACGCCGGCGGGGTGGCCCGGGCGCAGGCCGCCGGTGCGCTCGGGTGCGGCGGGGACCTGTGCGTCGACGGCTCGGTCGGCTCCCGCACGGCGGCCTTCGTCGACCCCTACGACGACGCCCCCGACGACGACCCCGTGAGGACCGGCGTCCTGCAGCTGGGCGCCGACAGCATCGCGCGCCACGTCCGCGCCTGCATCGAGGACCGCATCGGGACCGGCTTCCACGTCATCGGCGACCGGGCGGCGCTCGCGGTCACCGAGGGGCTGCAGGCGGCGACCCGGATCTCCGGTGGCCGGCTGCCGATCCCGGTCCGCCTCGAGCACGCCGAGATGCTGCCCGCCGAGGTGCTGCCCGCGCTCGCCCACCTCGGGGTGCTCGCCAGCGTCCAGCCCGGCTTCCAGACCCGGTGGGGCACCCCGGGCGGGCTCTACGAGCGCCGCCTCGGCCGCCGGCGCACCGCCGGCATGAACCGCCTCGCCGACCTCGCCGCCGCGGGCATCCCGCTGGCGTTCGGCTCGGACAGCCCCGTGCTCGGGCTGTCGGGCTGGGAGATGGTCCGCGCCGCCGTCTTCCACCCCGACCCCGCCCAGCGGCTCACGGTCCGGTCGGCGTTCACCGCGGCCACCCGCGGCGGCTGGCGGGCCGCCGGCGCACCGGACCGCGGCGTGCTGGTGGCCGGGGCGCCCGCCGACGTGGCCGTCTGGGACGTCCCGGGGGAGCTGGGCGTCCAGACCCCCGACGACCGCGTGGCCGCCTGGTCGACCGACCTCCGCGCGGGCGTCCCGGCGCTGCCGCTGCTCGAGGCGGCGGGCGACCTGCCCACGCTGGTGTCCCTCTTCGTCGCCGGGAACGAGGTCGCCCTACCCGATGGCGACCCGCTCCCGCTGCGCTGAGGTCCCCGCGTCCGACCCACCGGGCCGACAGGACGGATCGGCCAGAGGAGGTCGGCGTGTCGAGCCGACACGCCGTCGCTCAGAGCAATTGGTGATCAACCCAGTGTGCCGAAGCACCGCCCGCTCACCTGCAAAGATCGACATCGGTGCTGGTCACAGCGTCGTTGACACCCGGACCGTGACTGCGCACGATGGCGTGCACAGCCCCCTCCGAACAGTCGGATCCCGACGGTCACGAGTGCCCCCGCCAGTCGCGCCCGTGCCGAGAAACCCCCGGGTGACCGTTCGGACCGGGAGTCCGGGACGGACACGGGAGGGACCTGCGCGCCAGTAGACAACACCGAGCGGTCGGCATCCGGTCGACGCGGCGGTGGTCCGAAGGCGCGCAGCTCCCTCCTCGTCCGTCCCGACCGCGGACCCCGCGGCCGTCCCGACCGGACCCGCGCACCGTCCTCACGGCACCCGCACACCGTCCCGACGGGACCCGCACACCATCCCGGACGGGACCGACGGGACCGACGGGGCCGCCGCGAAACGGGTCCCGGCCGGTAGGTTGGCCGCCGTGCAGCGGCTCGGGAGCGCCAGGGCGCAGGCCACCCGCGTCACGTCCGGAGCGGTCGTCGTCGCCCGCGCCGGCGCGGCCCCGACGGTGACGGCGCCCCTCGCGGACCGGTCCGGAGCGGCGGTCGACGCCGTGCCCGCCCCCGCTCGCCCCCGGACGTCCCGGCGGCCGCTGCGCCTCCTGGGCGCGCTGGTGGCCGGCGGACTGTTCGTCGCGGCGTTCCCCGGCCACGACGTCTGGATCGCCGCCCCCGCGTCGACCGCGGTCCTCGCCCTGGCGCTGCACCGCGCGCGCGGGTGGGCCGCGGCCCTGATCGGCTTCGTGTTCGGCTGCACCGCGATGCTCCCCGTCCTGCACTGGGCCGGGATCTACGTCGGCCCGGTGCCCTGGATCGCGCTCGGGGTCGCGTCCGGTGCCTTCTACGCGCCGTTCGGCACGCTCGTCGCCTGGGCGTCCCGCTCGCGGCCCGCCCTCCTCCGCCGGCTGTGGCCGATCGCCTACGGCGGGCTGTGGGTGGCGGTGGAGGCGGCCCGGTCGCGGGTGCCCTTCCACGGGTTCCCCTGGGCGCGCCTGGCCTTCTCCCAGGCCGGGGCCCCCGACCTGACCCTGGCCGCCTGGGGCGGGGCGCCGCTGATCGGCTTCGCGGTCGCCGTGGCCGGCGGCCTGGTCGCGCAGGCGGTCCTGGAGCTCACGTCGAGGTCGAGGTCGACGTCGAGCTCGGGGTCCGGTTCGACCTCGGGCCGTCGAGCCCGACCGGCCCGCCGGCTCGCCGTCGTGGTGGCGCCGCTGCTGCTGGCGGCCGCGATCACCTTCGGGCCGGCGCTGCTGACCGTCCCGACGGCCGGCCAGCCCGACGCCACCGGGAAGACGTCGGTGCGGATCGCGATGATCCAGGGCAACGTCGACCGGTCCGGGCTGCAGTCGGAGGACTACGCCGGCCAGGTGCTCGAGAACCACGTCCGCCTGACCCTCGCCCTCGCCGCGGACATCCGCGCCGGGCGCACCCCGCGGCCGGACTTCGTCCTGTGGCCGGAGAACGCGGCGGACGACGACCCGACCGCCGACCCGGTGTCGGCGGCGCAGCTGACCCGGGCCGCGGACGCCGTCGGGGTGCCGATCGTCGCCGGGGTGATCCTCGACGGCCCGGGGGAGCACCGCCGCAACGCCGTCCTCGTCTGGAACCCCGGCACGGGCCTCGACACCTCGCCCACCGGCACCTACGTCAAGCGCTACCCGGCCCCCTTCGGGGAGTACATCCCGCTGCGGAGCATCGCGCGGCGCTTCAGCTCCGCGGTCGACCTGGTCCCGGTGGACATGGTCCGGGGCAGCGCCGTCGGGCACCTCGTGGTCGACCCGGGGCAGGCGGGGCAGGTGGTCCTCGGGCCCGCCATCTGCTTCGAGGTCGCGTTCGACAACGTCCTGCGCGACGATGTGCGGGCGGGTGCGGACCTCCTGGTGGTCCCCACCAACAACGCGACGTTCGGGCACTCCGACGAGTCCGTGCAGCAGCTGGCGATGGCCCGGGTCCGGGCGGTCGAGCACGGCCGGGCGGTGCTCTCCGACTCGACCGTCGGGGTGAGTGCGGTCATCCGGCCGGACGGGAGCCTCGTCGGTGAGACGACGCTGTTCACGCCGGCCATCGTGACGGCCACGGTCCCCCTGCGGACCACCCTGACGCTGTCCGACCGCATCGGCGGCGGCCTCGAGGCCGTTCTCGTCCTGCTCGGGCTGCTGGCGGCCGGTGTGGGAGTGTTCAGCGGCACCCGGCGTGGACGACGGTTCCACCCGGCCCGCACGGTCCCCGCGACGGGGACCGACCGCACGGTCCCGACGGGGGGACCGGACCGCTCGGCCCCCGTCGGGGGGTCGACACCACGGTCCCGCTGAGGGGCCGGTCAGGAGACAGCACGTGAGTGAGCACCACCCCGACCTCGGCCGGGTCCTCGTCGTGATCCCGACCTACCAGGAGAAGGACAACCTCGACCGGATCCTCGACCGCCTCCTGGCCGCCGTGCCGAACACCGAGGTCCTCGTCGCCGACGACGACTCCCCGGACGGCACCGGCAAGCTGGCCGACGCCCGCGCGGACGTCGACGACCGGGTGCACGTGCTGCACCGGCCCGGCAAGCAGGGGCTCGGGGCGGCCTACCTGGCGGGCTTCGCCTGGGGCATCGAGCACGGC
The DNA here is from genome assembly GCA_964237095.1 of uncultured Actinomycetales bacterium. GTDB lineage: Bacteria > Actinomycetota > Actinomycetes > CAXTBU01 > CAXTBU01 > CAXSIB01. The sequence continues at coordinate 4,671 of CAXSIB010000083.1, read as the reverse complement.
TTCGACGTGCTGGTCGAGATGGACGCCGACGGCTCGCACCGCCCGGAGGACCTGCCCCGGATGCTCGACGCTCTCCGCGACGCCGACGTCGTGCTCGGTTCCCGGTACGTCCCGGGCGGTGCGGTGCAGAACTGGCCGAAGTCCCGCGAGCTGCTGTCCCGCGGGGGGAACACCTACACGCGCCTCATGCTCGGGATCACCCTGCGCGACGCGACCGGCGGGTTCCGCGCCTACCGGCGGACCGCGCTGGAGACGATCACGCTGGACCAGGTCTCGTCCCAGGGGTACTGCTTCCAGGTCGACCTCGCCCGGCGGGCGGTCGCGAAGGGCCTGCGCGTGGTCGAGGTGCCCATCACCTTCGTCGAGCGCGAGTACGGGACGTCGAAGATGAGCCAGGCGATCGTCGTCGAGGCCCTCTGGCGGGTCACGCTCTGGGGCATCGAGGACCGGGTGGACCGGGGGCGGCGGCGGCTCCGCCGCTGAGGCGTCGCGGGCCGGCGTCCCGGGCACCGGACGAGCGAAGGGGACGGCCCTCGCGGGCCGTCCCCTTCGCTGTCTCGTGCCGTCGTGCGGTGGTCCGTCGCGCGTCGCCCCGCGCTCAGGCGCTGCGGCGGCCCTCGGCCTCGCGGCCGCCGGTCCGCGGGGTCCCGCGGTCACCCGCGAGGGCCCCGGTGCGCAGCAGCTGCAGCCGCTCCCCGAGGAGCTCCTCGAGGTCGTCGGTGCTGCGGCGCTCGAGCAGCATGTCCCAGTGCGTGCGCGCGGGCTTGACCGCCTTCACCGGCGTCGAGTCCCCGTCGCGCAGCAGCGCGTCGGCGCCGCACTTCGGGCACTGCCAGCGCGGCGGCACCTCGGCGTCGTGCGCGAGCGGGATCGACACCAGGTGCCCCTCCGGGCACTCGTAGGACACCGTCTTGCGGGCGACGTAGTCGACACCCCGGTCGTCCTCGTAACTCGTGGTCCCCAAACGGGACCCTCGCAGACTGCGTTCGGCCACTGGTACCACCTCCTGGAAGTCAAACGTCCGATCACACCGGGTGATTCCCCGGGAGGAGCCCGGGAGTCGGCTCGGCGGCACGCCGCGTCCGATCGACGTCCCTCCAGCATCTCTCGCCGCGGGGCCGTCAGCACGTTCCCGGGCGTGTCGATCGCGGGGACCACCCGGCGTGGTGTGCGATGCCCGCCGGCGCGGGGGTCAGAGCACCGCCGGCTGGGGGTTCCCGGCCTCGCGGATGGCCCGGCGGAGGTCGGTGCGCGCCAGCAGCACGGTCGCCACCACGAAGAACGCCAGCAGCGCGCCGAGAGCCGGCCGGTAGCTCCCCGCGAGCTGGTGGACGAGGCCGAACACCAGCGTCGCCAGCCAGCTCGTGCCCTGCTGGGTCGCCTGGTAGAGGCTGAACCACGCCGCCTGCCGGTCCGCGGGCGCCGCCTGGCTGAACACCGACCGGGCGAGGGCCTGGACCCCGCCGAGCATGAGCCCGATCGCCAGCGCCAGCAGGAGGAAGGGCAGCACGCGGCGGGCGGGGAGCAGCCAGCCCGCGATGATGATCCCCATCCACGCGACCAGCCCGGCGAAGATCAGCCGGCGGGCGCCGAGGCGGCCGGCGAGGCGCCCGAACGCGAGGGCGCCGACGACCGCGACCACCTGCACGAGCAGGATCGTGACGAGCAGCAGCCGCTGGCTCAGCCCCAGCTCCTGGCTGCCGTAGGTGCTCGCGACCCCGACGACGGTGCCGATCCCGTCGTTGATGAGCAGCACCACCAGCAGGAAGCGGGCCGACTGCGGGTGGGCCCGGACCTCGCGGTAGGTGTCGCGCAGGTCGAGCAGGATCCGCGACCGTCCCGGTGACGGCGGTGCCGGGGCGGGCGACGCCGGGACGGCCGACACCGGGACGGACGCGTCCGCGCCGGTGTGGGTGGCGCCGGGGGTGTGGGTGGCGCCGGGAGCCGGGTCCGGCGGCCGCCGGTCGGGCAGCAGGAGCAGCGGGACCACCGTGAAGCCGCCCCACCACAGCCCGGCGAACACGAAGCTGACGAGCACCGCCGACGTCGTGGTCAGCCCGACGTGGGGGCCGTAGGTGAGCACGGCCAGCGCGACCGCGAGGGACACCGCCGACCCGACGTAGCCGGCGGCCCACCCGCGCGCGGAGACCGCGTCGCGCTCGTCGGCGTCGGACAGGTCGTGGAGCAGGCTGTTGGTGACGACGACCGAGCACGCCAGGCTGATCGTCGCGACCGTGAGCAGCGCGACGCCGAGCGGCCAGTTGCCGCCCCGGATGCCGGCCATCGCCACCGTGGCCGCGGCGCCGAGCAGGGCGAACACCCCGAGCAGGCGGCGCGGTGAGCGGGTGCGGTCCGCGGCGGCGCCCACGATCGGCAGGAAGACCGTCGCGATGATGGTCGCCAGCGGGATCGCGTAGAAGACGAGGGAGCCGGGAGAGATTGCGACGCCGGCCACGTGCAGGTCCTGCCGGCAGGGCCGCACCGCCCCGCAGGCCGCCGTCGTGGCCACCGACGTCAGGTAGGGCGCGAAGAGCACCGTGCCGACGACCGCGATGTAGGAGTGGTTGGCGAGGTCGTAGGCGTACCAGCCGGTGCGCCCGCGGCGGACCTCCCGCGCGTCCAGCGGCGCCCACGTGGGTCCGGTGGCGGGCCGCGCGGTCCGGGCCGGACCGACCGCCGGGGTGCCGGGGACGGTCACCGGAAGGGCGCCCGGGCGGCCAGCACGCCGGCGAGGACGTCGGGGGCGTCGGACATCACCGCGTCGACCCCCAGGTCGTAGAAGGCCGCGATCTCGGCGGGGTCGTCGACGGTCCAGACGTGCACCTCGATCCCGCGGTCGTGGCACAGCGCCAGCAGGGACCGGCCGTGGTCCCCGGTGAGCAGGCGGGTCGGGACCTGGACGGCGTCGACCCCCCGCACGACGGCGGTCGCGCCCGCCGTGAGGACCCGGCCGGCCCGACCACCGGCTCGGGAGGCGGCGACCAGCGCGGCGATCTCCGGCGGGGTCGCCGACCAGCCGACCGCGTGCCCGAGGGCCCGGCGGACCCGCGCGGACCGGACGGGGGAGAAGGACGCGACCGTGATCCGGCCGCGGGTACCCGGGTCCGCCACCCCGCCGGTGCCGCCGAGGCGGCCAGGGCCGGAGGCGCGGACCCGGCGCACCGCCTCGACGGTGGCGGCCACTCCGGCGGCGTCCTTCACGTCCACGTTGACCTGGGTGTCGGGGAGGGCGTCGAGGAGGTCGTCCAGGCGGGCCAGCGGCTCGCCGCCGACCCGGACCCGGGCCAGCTCCCGCCAGGTCGTGTCGGCCACCCGGCGCCGGTCCCCGGCGACCCGCAGCAGGTCCGGGTCGTGGGACAGCACGGGCACCCCGTCGGCGCTGGCGTGCACGTCGGTCTCGACGTCCAGGCCGAGGGCCGCCGCGCGGGCGAAGGCCGCCAGGGTGTTCTCCCCGGGTCCGGCAGCCTCGGCGGGCACGGTCCCGCCGCGGTGGGCGATGCCGCGCACCGTCGTCCGCCGGGCCGCTCCCACGGCCTGACGTTAACCTGCGGCGCGTGGCCGTCCGGGACATCCGCCTCTTCGGCGACCCGGTCCTGCGCACCGCCGCCGACCCGGTCCGCGCCTTCGACGACCGGCTCGCGGCGCTCGTCGCGGACCTCGAGGAGACGGTCGCCCTCCCGGGCCGCGCCGGGCTCGCGGCCCCGCAGATCGGGGTCGGGCTGCGGGTCTTCGCCTACGACGTGGAGGGGGTCCGCGGCCACGTCGTCAACCCCCGGGTCGTGTCCGCGACCGGGAGCCAGGTCGGCGACGAGGGCTGTCTGTCCCTGCCCGGGCTGTGGTTCCCGGCGGTCCGCCCGGAGACCGTGACCGTCGAGGGGTCCGACGCCGCCGGCCGCCCGGTGACCGTCACCGGCTCGGGCCTGCTGGCGCGCTGCCTCGTGCACGAGACGGACCACCTCGACGGGAGGCTCTTCCTCGAGCGCCTGGACGCCGGGGACCGGCGCGCGGCGATGAAGGCGCTGCGCGAGACCCCGCCGATCCGCTGACCCGACCGGGCCCGGGCGACGGGGGTCGGGCGTCAGGGAGCCAGGTCGGCGAGGACGCGATAGGTGCGGTTGGCCGCGGCGGCCGCCCGCTGCTCGCGCGAGGTGGCGTCGATGTAGCCCTGGCTGGTCGCGATCGAGGCGTGCCCGAGCAGGGTCATGATCTCACTCGCGGTCGCGCCGTCCTCGGCGAGGCGGGTCGCGAACGTGTGCCGCAGCGCATGCACGTTGGCCCCGACCGGGACACGGTCGTTCAGCCCCGCCTGGCGGTACGCGGTGCGGACGAGGTACTGCAGGCCGCCGCGGCGCAACGGGGCACCCGTGCGGTCGACGAACAGCGGCTCGGCCCGGCCCGGGCGCGGACCGGGGAACCGGTCGGCCCGCGACGCGAGGTAGCCCTCGAGGACGGCCTCCAGGGTGTCCTCGACCGGCACCGACCGGCTCTTGCCGCCCTTGCCGACCACGTGGATCCGGCGCTCGCCGGGCCGGCCCACCAGCGCGGCCATCGTCAGCGACAGCAGCTCGGCGCTGCGCAGCCCGGTGACGAGGGCGAGGGCCAGCACGGCCACGTCGCGCTCGGGCCACGGGTCGCGCCGCACCCCGGGGACCGCGCCCGCGCCGCCCGCGC
>CAXSIB010000082.1:0-10632 GCA_964237095.1 uncultured Actinomycetales bacterium | reverse complement strand
CGGTCGAGCCGCATCCGGGGCAGCCGGCTCGCGTTCTGGGTCTTCGTCGGGCCGTTCCTCGTCGGGCTCGTCACCTTCACCGTCGTCCCGATCGGGTGGAGTGCCTGGCTGTCGGTGTCGGCGGCGCAGAACACCATCGTCCCGACCCGGTTCGTCGGGCTGCAGAACTACCGGGACTTCCTCACCGACACGGCGTTCCTGGAGAGCCTGCGCACCTTCGCGGTGTTCGCGGTCTTCATCGTCCCGGTCACGATGGCCATCTCCCTCACCCTCGCGATGCTGCTCAACCGGCTGCCGTTCGCGCAGGGGGTGTTCCGGGCGGTGTTCTTCCTCCCGGTCGCCTGCTCCTACGTGGTGGCCTCGCTGATCTGGAAGCTTTCGCTGTTCAACGGGCTCTCCTCGGGCTTCGTCAACCAGGTGCTGGCCGTCCTCGGCGTCGACCCGATCGACCGGTGGCTCACCCAGTCACCCGACTACTGGGTCGTCCTCGTCAGCGCCCGGCTCTGGCTCCAGGTGGGCTTCTACATGCTGCTGTTCCTCGCGGGTCTGCAGCGGATCCCGGACATGCTCTACGAGGCCGCGGCGGTCGACGGGCTCTCCCCGGGGTGGCGGCGCTTCCGGTGGATCACCCTGCCGCAGCTGCGGTCCACGACGGCAGCGGTCCTGCTCCTGCTGGTCATCGGGGCGTTCCAGGCGTTCGACGAGTTCTACAACCTCCTCGGCAACAACCCGAGCACCCGGCCGCCGCTGGTCTACCTCTACTACGAGGCGCTCGGCAGCCAGCAAGACTTCGGCCACGGCAGTGCCGGCGCGCTGATCCTCACGCTGCTGCTGGTCCTCGTCGCCCTGGCCCAGACACGCATCTTCGGGTTCGGCAACGGCGACGACACCCGCCGGGACCGGCGCGCCCGGCGGCGGGCCGGCCGGACCCCCGGCCGGACCGGCGGCCACTCGGACCAGGACGGGTCAGAGGTGGCCCGGTGAGCGGCCGGATCGCCCGGGTGGGCGGCGTCGGCAGCTCGTCGCGGGCCTACCGCTCCGCGCTGGCCGCCCGCTACCTCGTGCTCGTCGTGCTGGCCCTCGTGTTCCTGACGCCGTTCTACCTGATGGTGAAGACGTCGCTGTCCAGCGGGGCGCAGATCTCCGACCCGACGTTCCACCTGTTCCCGTCCTCCCCGGACTGGGGGGAGTTCCGCCGCGTCCTCGGCGACCCGGACTTCCGGTCGGCGCTGTGGGACTCCACCGTCATCGCGGTGCTCTCCACCGCCGGGCAGATCGTGCTCGGCGGGATGGCGGGCTACGGCCTGGCCCGGATCCCCAACCGCGCCTCCGGACCGATCTTCACCCTCGTGCTGGTGGTGCTCCTGATCCCCGCCGCGACGACGTTCCTACCGAACTACGTGCTGGTGGTGAAGTTCGGCTGGGTCGGGTCCCTTCGCGGGCTCGTCATCCCGGTCCTCTTCAGTGCCTTCGACGCGTTCCTCTTCCGGCAGTTCTTCCTCAACTTCCCGAAGGAGCTCGAGGAGGCCGGCCGGATCGACGGCCTCGGCTACGTCGGCACCTTCACCCGCATCGTCGTCCCCAACGCGCTGCCGTTCGCCGCCGCGCTGACGGTCCTCGGCTTCGTCGGCGGCTGGAACTCGTTCCTCTGGCCGCTCGTCGTCTCCGGCAGCGGCGGGTCGTCCGCGACGACGGTGCAGGTGTACATCTCGGAGTTCCTGACCGCACAGACCTTCGACTACCAGGGACTGTTCATGGCGGCCCTGCTGTCGATCGTCCCGCTGCTCGTCGTGTTCTTCCTGCTCCAGCGGTACCTCGTGCAGGGCGTCGCCGAGACCGGGCTCACGGGGTGAGCCGGGGCTCCCGGCTGGGGCCGGGGGCTAGCGTGATCGACCAAGGACGGCCGGAGACACCGGCCCGAGGGGGGTTCGTGATGTCCGGTCGGCCACTGTCTCGTCGGTCTGTCCTCAGCGGCCTCGGCGCGGTCGCCGGCGGCGCCGTGGCCGCGGCGTGCGGCTCGAACACCGGCGGGGTGGCGACGTCGAACACGACGACCTCCGCGGCGGCCGCCGGCTCCGCGGCCCCGTCCGCCGCGGCGTCGGCCACCGGGACCGCCTCGGCGACCTCGGGCGGCGGGGGCTCGGGTCCCCTCGCGCAGTGGTACCACCAGTACGGCGAGACCGGCGTCGAGGCGGCCGTCAAGCGCTACGCGGCCGCCTACACCCCGGCGAAGGTCGAGGTCGACTGGATCCTCGGCGACTACGGGACGAAGCTGTCGGCGGGCCTGCTCAGCAGCAGCGGCCCCGACGTGTTCGAGAACCAGCTCACGACCGCCGCCGTCGCCGCCGGGCAGTACGCCGACCTGACCGACATCATGACCCCGGTCAGGGGCGACTTCATCGAGTCCGCGCTCGAGCTGGCCACCGTCGACGGCAAGATCTACGGCGTCCCGATGATCCAGGACATGCAGCTGCTCTACTACCGCAAGAGCCTGCTGGCGGCCGCGAAGGTCGCCCCGCCCACCACGCTGGACGAGCTGATCGAGGCCGCGAAGGCGCTGACCACGAGCAAGGTCAAGGGCTTCTTCGCCGGCAACGACGGCGGGGCCGGCGTCCTCGGGCCGATGGTCCTGTTCGCCGAGGGCGCCGACTACGTCGACGCGACCGGGAAGGCCAACGGCTTCTCCACCCAGGCCGCCTACACGGGGATGGCCAAGCTGCGCAGCCTCTACACGAGCGGGTCGCTCCTGCTCGGCGCCCCGACCGACTGGTCGGACCCGGGCGCCCTGGTGAACGGGCTGTGCGCGATGCAGTGGACCGGCCTGTGGACCTACCCGGTGCTGTCCGCGAAGTTCGGCGACGACCTCGGGGTCCTGCCGTTCCCGAAGGACGCCTCGACCGCGAAGGCCTCGGTCCCGGTCGGGGACTACAACCAGATGGTCAGTGCGAAGGCGAAGGACGTCGAGGCGGCCAAGGCCTACGTGAAGTGGCTGTGGATCGACCAGACCGCCGACCAGCTCGACTTCGCGCAGAGCTACGGCTTCCACATCCCGCCGCGGAAGTCGATCGCCGCGAAGGCGGACAAGCTCAAGACGGGCACCGCCGCCCAGATCGTGCGGTTCGCCACCGACCTGGGCCGTCCGACCAGCCCGGTCTACTGGACCGGCGACATGGGCACCGCGTTCTCCGACGCGGTCACCAAGATCGTCCAGAACGGCTCGTCGCCAGAGTCCGAGCTGACGACGGCGGCGAAGGTCGTCGACAAGGCCCTCGCGGCCTGACCGGCCGACCGCCCGGACGCCGCGGCGCCCGGGCGGGGCCGTCCTACCTGGACGCGGTGAAGGCCGCGTAGTCGGTCTGCAGGGCCTGGGTGAACTGGGCCGGGGTCTGCTGGCCGGCGAGCAGCTCCTGCATGCCGGCGCTGAGGGTGTTGTAGAAGGTCGTCGTCGCGTAGTCCAGGTAGGGCACGAGACCGTCGGTGGTCGAGATCGTGTCCCACTGCGTGAGGATGTCGTCCGCCAGGGTGCCGGCCTTCGGCTTGTAGGAGGCGGGCGGGACGGCCGGCAGGTTGCCGGTGGCGGCGAGGGTCTCACTCGCGGCCGCGTTGGTGATGAAGTCGATGTAGGCCGCGGCCACGTCGGGGTTCTTCGTCTTCGACGTCATGGCCCAGGCCAGGCCCTCCCCGCCCTGGGTCACGGTCTTCCCGTTCGTCCCGGTGAGCGCGACGAAGCCGACGTCGGCGCCGAGGGCGGTGGTCAGGGAGGCCAGCTGCCAGGTGCCGCTGACGTAGAAGGCGGCCGAGCCCTTGCCGAAGTCGGCGAGGGAGTCGTCGTCGGACTTGCCGTTGAAGCCCGGGGTCAGGTACTCGGCGTCCGCCCAGCCCCGCATGACCTCGGCGGCCTTCAGCGTGGTCGGGTCGGTCCACTTGGCGCCGCCGGTGGCGAAGACCAGGTCGCGGACCTCGGTCGCACCCGCGAGCGCGGCCTGGACGATGCCCATGAGGTGGATGCCCGGGCTCTTGTTCGAGTCGCCGTACTCCAGTGGCAGCTTCCCCTTGGCCTTGACCGCCTTCAGCGCCGCCGCGAACTCGTCGTAGGTCTTCGGCGGGGTGATCCCGAGCGCGGTCAGGATCTTCTTGTTGTAGTACACGCCGACGATCTCCCCGGTCTGGGACACCCCGTAGAGGTTGCCGGAGTCGAAGGTCTTCCCGTCGCCGGAGAAGCTGTTGAGGTCGAGCAGGGCGGACGGGAAGCGCGTCTTCCAGCCGTAGACACTGCTCCACCGGTCGATCGGCTGCAGCAGCCCGGCGGCCACGAACGCGCCCATGTCGGGGTAGCCCTGGTTGGCCTGGACGACGTCGGGCGGGGTGTTCGAGCTGAGCGCCAGCTTCAGGGTGGTCTTCAGGTCCGCGAAGCTCTGGCTGTTCCGCTTGATCGTGACGTTCGGGTACTTCGCCATGAAGGCCTTGTTCAGCTCGACCTGGGCCGCCCCGATGCCGGTGGTCCCCGTGTTCTGGTCCCACTCCGTCAACGTGATCTTCCCGGCCGCGGACGGGTTCGCCGAGGTGGCCGCCGCGACCGGGGAGCCGCTGCCCGCCGCGCTCGCGGACGCACTCGAGCCGGTGCTGCTCGTGCTGCCCGGGGCGCACGCGGCGAGGGTCGCGGCGCCGCCCGCCGCGAAGCCGGCGAACAGGGTCCGCCGGCTGATCAGGGCCGCGGTCTCGCGGGCGACCGCGCGGTCGAGGTGCTCGTTGCGTGACATGGAGTTCTCCGATGCGTGGTGGCGGTGGGGGTTCGGGATCAGCCCTTGACGGCGCCGGCGAGCATCCCGGCGATGACGTGGCGCTGGAGGAAGAGGTACAGGACGACCACGGGGGCGGCCACGATGGTGGCTCCGGCCGCGAGCAGGGCGAACTCACTCGTGTACTCGCCCTTGAAGAAGGTCAGACCGAGCGGGGCGGTGCGCTTGTCGTCACTGACGATCATGACCAGTGGCAGGAAGAACTCGTTCCAGGTCCACATGAAGACGAGCATCGCCATCGTGGTCACGGCGGGCCGGGAGACGGGGACGAAGATCCGCCACAGGATCTGCCGGTTCGACGCGCCGTCGAGCCGCGCCGCCTCGGAGACCTCCGTGGGGAGGCTCCGGAAGTAGGTCCGCATCCAGAAGACGCCGAACGCGAGGGACTGCGCCGTCTGCGGGAGGATGAGCGCCCAGTAGGTGTCCGTGAGCCCGGCCCCGCGGAGGTCGAAGTACAGCGGGATGATCACCGCCTCCTCCGGGACCATCAGCCCGGTCAGGAGCAGGTAGAAGAGGACCGACTTCCCGGGGAAGTCCATCGTCGCGAAGGCGTACCCCGCGAGGACCGCGAGCACCGACGCGAGGACCACGACCGACACGGCGACCAGGACGCTGGAGGTCATGTAGGACGAGAAGTGGCCCTCCCGCCACGCGGTCGCGAAGTTCCGCAGCGTCGGGTGGCGCGGGAGGGTGAACGACGCCGACGACTGCGCGGCCGGAGTGAGGGCCGAGGCGATGACCCCGACCAGCGGGAACAGCGCGAGGATGCCGAAGACCGTGAGGATCGTGTAGTTGAGCGCGGCCTGGCGACGGGGGATCACTGGTCCTCCACCCGTTGCAGTCGCTGGATCACCAGGGTGATCACGAGGATCACCAGCGTCAGGGCGATCCCGATCGCGCAGGCCGTCCCGACGTCGTTCTGGTTGAAGGCCCGGTCGTAGATCTGGAACGCCGGGGTGGCCGTGGCGTTGCCCGGACCGCCGTCGGTGGTGACGTAGACGATGTCGAAGGTCTTCAGCGCCGCGATGGTCGTCAGGGTGAGCGCGACGGCGATCTGGCCGCGCAGCCCGGGCAGCGTCACCGCGAAGAACTCCCGCACCGGCCCGGCGCCGTCCATCTTCGCGGACTCGTACAGCGCCTGGTCGATCTGGGCGACCCCGGCCAGGAGGAGGACGAGGCAGAAGCCGATCTCCGCCCACGTCCCGATCAGCCCGACCGCGGGCAGTGCCGTCGAGAAGTCGCCGAGCCAGGGCCGGGTCAGCGCGTGGAGCCCGAGGTGGGACAGGAAGGAGTTCAGCACGCCGTCGGGGGCGTAGATCGCCAGCCAGGACGTGGCGACGACGGTGGAGGCGATCACCTGGGGCAGGAAGAGGATCGTCCGGAAGAAGGTGAGCCCCCGCATCCGGCGCGCGTGCGACATCACCGCGGTGAGCACGAGCGCGAGCGCGATCGGGAGGACGGCGTAGAAGAAGATCAGGACGAGGGTGTGCACGAAGCCCTGCCGCAGCAGCGGCTGGCTCAGGATCTCGCGGTAGTTGGAGAGTCCGGCCCAGGTGCCGACCGTCAGGCCGTTGTAGTGGAAGAGGGAGAACCAGGCCGACTGGAGCACGGGGTAGAGCAGGAAGAGACCGAAGACCACGAAGGCGGGCAGCAGGTAGAGGTAGGCGGCCCAGTCCCGCCGCCGCCGGCGCCGCGGCCGCGGGGCGGCCACCGCGGGAGTGGCCTCGCGGACCTCGAGCGCGGTCACGTCGCCACCGCCGGCGTCGGGACGACCGCACCGGCGGCCCCGACGGGTTCGACCGGCGGCCCGGCGAGGAAGCCGAGGTCCGCGAAGCCGTCCACGACGGCACCGGTGGCGCGCATCGACCGGGCCAGGGTGTCGACCGCGGCCCGGGTGGGCGCACCCGTCGCGCCACCGGGCCGGGTGACCGAGAGCCCGGCGGCGAGGGTCGCGAACGTGAGCTGCTCGCGCAGCGTCCAGCCGTGCACGGTGGCCACCATCAGGGCGGCGGTGAAGACGTCGCCGGCACCGGTCGGGTCGACCGCGGTCCGGGTCAGGGCGCCGACCGTGACCTCCTCGCCGGTGGCCCCGTCGACGGCGACGGCGCCGGCCGCGCCGCAGGTGACGACCGCCAGCGGGACCAGGTCGGCCAGGGCGCGGGCGGCGGCCCGGGGGTCGGCCTGTCCCGTGTAGGCCATGGCCTCGCCGGCGTTGGGGACGAAGACGTCGACCTCGCCGACCGCGGCCAGGACCTCGGGCGACCAGACACCGGACGGGTCCCAGCCGACGCCGCCGAACAGCAGGGTCCCGGCGGCGCGCAGCTCGCGCGCCCACCGGGGGAGCCCCGCGGCGAGCCCGACGTGGGCGGTCCGGCTCCGCGGCGGGCCCGCGTGCCAGCCGGTGAAGTGGGAGCGGGGGTCCTCCCGGGTCACGAAGGTCCGTTCCCCGCCGTCGGCCATCGCCGCGGTGACCGCGGTGGCGATGTCCGGGCTCCGCCAGGTGAGACCGAGGTCCAGGCCGGGCTCGGCGGCCAGCGCGGCGTGCACGGCGTCGCCGAAAAGGTCCGACCCGAGCACGCCGGCCACCGCGGTGCGGGCCCCGAGGCGGGCGGCCGCGACCGCCCTGGTCGCCGCTCCCCCCGGGCTGACCTGCAGGTCGGAGGCGAACACCTCGCTGCCGGGCACGGGCAGGCCGGGCAGGCCGGAGAACACGAGATCGCAGAACAGGGTGCCCGGGACCACGACGTCGAAGACCGCCGCCGACGCTGCCGTCACCGTCGCCCCTCCCGCCGCTCGAACCGTCCATGTCCGTTCGGACCGACCCGTCCGGAGACCCTGGCATCTCGTGACGTGCTCTGGCAAGGGTCGAGCACCAGAACGTCACGACGGGCCGGACAGACCGTCAAGAATGCATGGGTCTGCACGACTGCGGTACCTTTCGCCCGTGCTGACCCGGCTCCGCCACGACGCGATCGTGGGGGCGCTGCGGGCCGACGGCGGCGTGAGCGTCCGCGAGCTCGCCGCCCGCCTCGCGGTGAGCGAGTCCACCGTCCGCCGGGACCTCGACCGCCTCCACTCGACCGGCGACCTCACGCGCACCTACGGCGGGGCGGTGCTGTCCCGGGTGCAGATCCAGCGGACGGCCGCCGCGGTCGGCGACGGCGAGGCCCCGCTCGCCCCGGACACCGACGCCGACGCGGTGCTCAAGGAGGCCATGGCCGCCCGGGCCGCGCAGCTGGTGCCCGACGACGCGACCGTCATGCTCGACATCGGGACGACCACCCCGCGCCTGGCCCGCCACCTGCTCGGGCGCCCCGTGACGATCGTCACCGCGAACCTCGCCGTGCTCGACGTCGTGCGCCACGACCCGGTGGTCAGCGTCGTCGTCCTCGGCGGGGTCCTGCGGCGCAACTACCAGACCCTGGTCGGCCCGCTGGCCGAGGCCGCGCTCGGCGAGATCGCGGCGGACCTCGCCTTCCTCTCCTGCACGGGCGTCCGCGCGGACGGCCGGGTGCTCGACAACGTCGAGGTCGAGATCCCGCTGAAGCAGGGGATGGCGGCGGCCTCGTCGCGCGTCGTGCTGTTCGCGTCCGAGCGGAAGGTGCCCGGGAGCGGGACCTGGCGCATGTGCGGCCTCTCCGAGGTCGACACGGTCATCACCACCGGCGGGGTCGACCCCGCGGTGTTCGAGCCCTGCCGGCAGGCAGGTGGGGAGGTGTTCGTCGCATGACGGGTCACATCAAGCTGGCGATCCTGGGCGGCGGCGGTTTCCGCACCCCCTGGGTGTACCGGGCGATCGCCGACGACACGTCCGAGCCCGGGGTCGACGAGGTCGTCCTGTACGACATCGACCCCCACCGCCTGGCCGTGGTCGAGGCGATCCTCGCGCAGGTGCACGGATCGCGGCACCCGCGGCCCGCCGTCCGGTCGACCACCGACCTCGACGACGCCGTCGAGGGCGCGGACTTCGTGTTCGCTGCGGTCCGGGAGGGTGGCCTGGAGGGCCGGCAGGCCGACGAGCACGTGGCGCTCGACCTCGGGGTCCTCGGCCAGGAGACGACCGGTCCCGGGGGACTGGCCTACGGGCTGCGGACGGTCCCGGTGATGCTGGAGTTCGCCCGCCGGATCAAGGCCCTCGCCCCGGACGCCTGGGTGATGAACTTCACCAACCCCGCCGGCATGATCACCGAGGCGATGCAGACGGTCCTGGGCGACCGCGTGCTGGGGATCTGCGACACCCCGAGCGGGCTCGGCCGGCGGGTCGCGGGCCTGCTCGACCTGCCCGCCGGCGAGGTCCAGATGGACTACGTCGGGCTGAACCACCTCGGGTGGATGCGCCGGATCATGTACCAGGGCGACGATGTGCTGCCCGCACTGCTCGAGGACCCGAAGAAGCTCAACTCCCTCGAGGAGGGTGCGGTCTTCGGCCCGGAGTGGCTGGGCACCCTGGGCGCCGTGCCGAACGAGTACCTGTACTACTACTACTTCAACACCGACGCGGTGGCCGCGATCCGGGCGGCGCCGGAGACCCGGGGGGACTTCCTGGCCCGGACCCAGCCGGCGTTCTACGACGCCGTCAGCGCGGATCCTTCGACGGCACTGGACCTCTGGCGGACGACGATCGCCGATCGCAGTGCCCGCTACATGGCCGAGGCCAAGGCGGGGAAGACCGACGAGGTCCAGCACGACCCCGCCGCGGGGACCGAGCACAGCGGCTACGCGGGCGTCGCGCTCGGGGTCATGAAGGCCATCAGCCGCAACGAGCGGCAGGTGATGATCCTCAACGTGCGCAACGGGACGACGATCGCGGCGCTGCCGACCGACGCCGTGGTCGAGGTGCCGACGATGGTCGACGGCAACGGCGTGCACCCGCTCGCCACCGCGGCGCCGGCGCCCTACCAGCTGGGGCTGATGTCCGCGGTCAAGGCGGTGGAGCGGCTGGTGATCTCCGCGGCCACCACCGGCTCCCTGGCCGACGCGCGCAACGCGTTCGCGCTGCACCCCCTCGTCGGGTCGGTCACCACCGCGGGTGCGCTGCTCGCGGGCTACCGCGCCGCGATCCCCGGCGTGGCCGCGCTGTTCGACCCGCAGGCCGACTGAGGGACGCCCGCACCGAGTGGCTCCGGTCGGCGACACTGACCCCGTGACCCGAACCCCGCTGTCCGGCAGCACCCACTCCGGAAGCACGCTGTCCCCGGCCGCCACCCTGCTCGTCGGCGTCGGCGCCGGTCTCTTCGCCTCCTGGGTCAAGGTGCTCGTGGAGGCGCCGATGCAGGTGCAGGCCGAGAAGGTCTGGCCGCCCGCACCGGGGGAGAAGGAGCTGGTGGGTGCCGACCCCGGCGGCCGCCCCGAGCAGATGCCGCCGGCCGTGATCGTGCGGGCCGTGTGGAAGCGGCTGCGCGGGGTCGACCTGGACACCGCCACCTCGCTGAGGGCCCAGGCGGTCATCCACTACGTCTTCGGCGCCGGGTTCGGCGCCGGCTACGCCCTGCTCGGGCCGCACGTGCCGGGGGCCACCCGCCTCCTCGGCGCGCCCGCCGGTGCCGCCCTGTACGCCGGCACCCACGGCAGCATGCTCCCGGCGTTCGGCGTCCAGAAGTCCCCGGTGAAGCTGCCGCGGGCGGCCGTCGCATGGGAGGGCGGCTCGCACGTCGTGTTCGGCGTAGCGCTGGAGATCAGCCGCCGCCTCACGGTCGGCGTCCTCACGCGCTGACCGCACCGTCCGCACCGTCCGCGCCCTGGGACACTGGACCCGGGGACGCAGGTGACCGTGCCTGCCCGCGACGAGGAGGCCGGCCGTGGTCGAGCACATGAAGTGGTGGGGCTGGGGCCG
>CAXSIB010000081.1:0-10650 GCA_964237095.1 uncultured Actinomycetales bacterium | reverse complement strand
GTCGACCGGATCGGGATGCAACCGGATGAGGCGGCGGTCCACGGAACTCCTGGCGCTCACAGAGGTCCGGGCGCTCCGAGACCTGAGAACCCCCGCCACCGGGGGTGGAGCGGGGGGCCGGCTGACTCCGAACCGACGAGATGGCAAGACCTGACGTCCGGTCCCAGAGATGAACTTACGCCATAAACGGCCGGGTGCAAGCCGAGCACGACCGACCGCGGCCGATGGTCCGGACCACCTCAGGGACCCGGCTGGGTACCGAGGCGCTCAGCCGGCGGGGCGCAGATCGCCCAGCCTGGACAGGAGGTTGTCCAGGGAGCTGGTGAACTCGGCCTGCGCGAAGTCCTCGGACAACTTGGGCTCCATCCGCCGCAGGACCGGGTAGTCCGCCAGCGGGTCCCCCGCCGGGGGGACACCGTCGCCGCCGTCGACGAGAGGTCCCGCGCTGGTGTCGGCGACGGCGCTGATGTCGACGTTCAACGCGGCCACGTCCAGGAGGAGGTGGCCGAGCAGGAACGAGGTGAACGCCCGGTAGACCGCGGCCGCCGCGTCGTCGTCGAAACCGGAGTCGACCAGTCCGGACAGGAAGGAGTCCATCCACCGCAGGCTCCGCAGCGGCGGCCGCACCCACGGCGCCGCCGGGGGCCGGGTCGCGACCAGCGGGAACAGCCGCGGGTGGTCCATCGCGATCCGCCGCACCCCGAACGCGAGGCGGGACAGGTAGTCCTCCCAGCCGTGACGCGGAGCGAGGTACACCTCGGGGTCGGCGTAGAGCCCGTCCACCACCGCCTCGACCATCGCGTCGAGCAGCGCCTCCCGGCTCGGCACGTAGCGGTAGAGCGACATCGCCTCGACTTCGAGGCGGTTGGCGACATGGCGCATGGTCAGATCGGCGAGCCCGTCGTCGTCGACCAGGGCGATCGCGGCGTCGACGATCGTGTCCCGGCTCAAGCCGCGCCGCGAGACCGGTGCGGACGGGGAAGCTGAGCTCATCGGGGTCGCACGCCCCGGACGCGGTCGCGCGTCGTTCGTCGCAGTCATCGTCACCGTCTCAGGAGAAGGCAGGGAGAGGACCCCCGGGGAACGGGTGCGGTCCTGCAGGACAAGCGGGTCGAGGCCTGCTGTCCGAGGCGTCGAGGCCGTCGCGGCTGTCGCACCTGCTCCCAGTATGGATTGCGGTGTCTGTTCCTGCCGGTCAGCGCCCGACACCGCCGCCCGGTGGGGGGCACCGCGTCGACCACGACCGAAGCCGGGTCGAGGGGCGGCTGAGGTCAGGTCAGCGGCTGGGTGGTGGCCACGTGTGCGCCGGGAGGTCGGTGGCGAGGTGGTCCCCGAGGGCGACCGGACGAGGCTCGCCGAGGTGGACCTGCTGCTCCCCGCCGGGGGCCGGTGGACCTCGAGGACGGTCGACCCGTCCGGGAACCCCGAACGCGTCGATGGGCTGCCCGTCGGAGGTGGTCGTCCCGTCACGGACGTCGGCGACGGGCAGAGCGAACACACCGGGCGCACCGGGCGCACCGGGCGCACCGCAGGCGAGGTCCGTCGGCCTGGGCCGGCTGCCGTGACGGCCTGGCCTCCTGGCTCACCGGACAGGCCGACCCGAGCCCGGGGATCTCCGGCAGGGCCGGACGTGGCGAAACACACGATCCGCCCGCCGTGAGACGAAAAAGCCCGGTAGGTGATATCACCTACCGGGCTCTTTCCCGACACTCGGACCGTGGTCCGCACTTGTAGCGGGGACAGGATTTGAACCTGTGACCTCTGGGTTATGAGCCCAGCGAGCTACCGAGCTGCTCCACCCCGCGTCGCATCTCCCACACTAGCGGAGGGTGGCCGCGACGCCAAACTCCCGCTCGGGGCGGCGTCAGCCCGGGCAGCTCGGCAACGCCGACGTCCGGCCGGCGGCCAGGTCCTCCAGCGCCGTGACCGCTCCGGCCAGGGTGGCGATCCGGACGATCCGGATGCCGGCCACGTCGGCGGTCACCGCCTGCGCGCAGTTGCCCGCGGGGGCGAGGAAGACGGTGGCGCCCGCCCGCCGGGCGCCGGCGATCTTCTGGCGGATCCCGCCGATGACCCCGACGGTGCCGTCCGCCGAGATCGTCCCCGTGCCGGCGACGTGCGCGGTCCCGGCGAGGCTGCCCGGGGTGAGCCGGTCGACGATCGCGAGCGCGAACATCGTCCCCGCCGACGGGCCCCCGATCTGCTGGCCGAGGTCGATGTCGGCGGTGACCGACGGCGCCGTGTCCTGGAGCCCGACGCCGAGGTACGGGCTCGTGGCCGGAACCCCGGAGTCCCCGCCGGGACCCTTCCCCGCCACCACGACGACGATCCGCCGGACCGTCCCCCGCCGGACCGTCAGCCGGATCGACGCCCCCGGCCGCAGGGCGCGGACCGCGGTGACGACGGCCTCGGCGTCCGCGGTCGCGGTGCCGTCGACGGCGAGCACGAGGTCGCCGGTCGCGAGGCGGCCGTCGGCCGGGCTGCCGTCGACGATCGAGCCGATCTGGGCCACGAGCGGCAGGTGCAGCTGGCGGGCCGCGGCCAGGACCGCCGAGCTCTGCGCGCCCGCCATCTGCTGCTGACCCTGCGCGGCGGCCTCGGACTCGGTCTGGGCGCCGGGGTAGATCAGGCCGTGCGGCTCGAGGTCCTGGTGCGGGTCGAGCCAGGCGGCCGCCGCCTGCCAGAGGTCCACGGTGGAACCGGCCAGGCTCGTCGAGACCGTGGTCAGGTCGATCTGCGACGAGGTCGGGTACGTCGGTCGCCCGGTGACCGCGACCACCTGCCGCCCGCCGACGGTCCCGAGGGTGTCGACGACGGGACCGGGCGCGAACACGACCCAGGGGGTGCCGACCAGGCTGGTCAGCGCGACGCAGCCCGCGAAGACCACGAGGGCGGCCGTGAACACCCGCCGCGGCCGCCGCGGGGGGTGTCCTGCGTCCTCCGGGCGGTCGCCGCGACCGGGTCGCGTGGGCCACCTCACGGCTGCTGGCCCGCGGTGAGTCCGACCCAGTGTGAGCCCCCGTCCGCCTCGTGCTCACGCTTCCAGATGGGCACCTCGGCCTTGACGCGGTCCACCAGCGCCCGGCAGACGTCGAACGCCTCGCCGCGGTGGGGGGCCGAGGCGGCCGCGACGATCGCCAGGTCGCCGACCGCGAGCGCGCCCGTGCGGTGGACCACGGCGACGGTGATCCCGGCGGCAGCCGCTGCGGCGACCTCGGCCGCCACCCGGGCGAGGACCGCGCCGGCGTCGGGGTGGGCGGAGTAGTCCAGCCCGGTGACCCGGCCGACGACGCCGGGGGCGTGGTCGCGGACCGCGCCGCAGAACACGGCGGTGCCCCCGGCGGCGGGGCCGGCCACCGCGGCCAGGACTTCCGCGACGTCGAGGGGGGTGGACTGCAGCCGCGCCAGGACGGCGCTCACCGGTGCCGGTGCCGTCGGGCGGCGACGATCGCGGCGGTGGTGACGACGGCGACCGTGGCCCCGGCCGCCCCGGCCAGGGTGGCGGTCTCCCGGCGCCCGATCCGCCGCCACGCGACCGCGACGTGGCCGGCGGCCTGGTCGAGGACCGCGGCCAGGCAGTCGGCGTTGTCGTGTGCGGGCCGCCAGCCGGCGTCGCGCAGCGTGGTCGACGGGATGACCCAGGACCGGGTCACGTACCGGAGCTGACCGGGCGGGACGGGGGTCAGGCCGAGGCGGTGCAGGCGGTCGGCGGCGCCGTAGGCCAGGGACTCCGGCAGCTCGACGCTCCCCCGCCCCGACAGCCGCTGGACCTCGCCCTGGGACAGCCAACCCTCGCAGCCGACCGTCGCGACCCCGCCCTCGGCGCGGCGGGCGAGCACGACCAGAGCGCTCACCAGGTCGTCGAGGTGGCAGAACTGCCAGCGCATCGGCGCGCCCCTGACGGTGACCAGGCGCGGCGCCTCGAAGTACCGGGTGACGGCGGAGTCCACGCCCGGCCCGGCGAGGGCGGCGGGGCGGACGACGCACACCTGCAGGCCGCGGTGGGCGCGGGCCAGGTCGGCGACCCGCTCGACGTCGAGCAGGTCCCGCAGCACCCGGCCGTCGGGCAGCGCGAGCAGCGGGGCGTCCTCGT
Source organism: uncultured Actinomycetales bacterium (assembly GCA_964237095.1). Classification (GTDB taxonomy): domain Bacteria; phylum Actinomycetota; class Actinomycetes; order CAXTBU01; family CAXTBU01; genus CAXSIB01. The sequence continues at coordinate 6,557 of CAXSIB010000081.1, read as the reverse complement.
CGACCGGGACCGCGAGGCTCTCGCCGGCGCCGTAGACCATCGCCGACGTCACCAGCACCGCGCAGCGCAGGTTCGCCGCGGCCGCCGCGGTCAGGACGGTCTGGGCGGCGAGCACCGCCCGACCCGCCGGGACCGCGGGGACGACCGGGACGACGACCGGGACCGGCTCGTCCGGGGAGCCGCCGTGGTGGTCGGTGTCGTCGTCGCCGTCGAGCCGGCCCGCAGCGGCCGGGTCGTCGCCCGGCTCGGTCTGGTCCGTGGTCGCATCCGGGACGGCGGGGACCGCGATCGCGGCCGGCCGGGCGCCCGGCACGAGGGCCAGGACGGGGTCGGGGTCGAGGTGGACGACCACGTCCCAGCCGGCGAGCGCCGCACCCACCGCCGGGTCGCAGACGTCGACGACGATGCTCCGCACCCCCGGGACGCCCGCCGCGGTGGTGTCCAGGGCGAGCACCTGGCCGATGCCGGGGGCGTCGCGCAGGGCCACGAGCAGGGCCCGTCCGACCGGTCCGCAGGCGCCGGTGACCGCCACGCGGGGGCCGCCGGGGCCGTGGGGACGGCTGCCGTCCCAGCTGCTGTCCCGACCGGTGTCCCGGCTGTCGTCCCGGCCGGCGGCCGCCCGGTCCGGCGGGGGGACGGACAGGGGTACACCTCCGGCTGGAGCTGGGCAGCGGTGCCGGTCGTCGGACCAGGCCGGGCGGGGACAGTATGGCGTCACCGGCGTTCCACGGCCCGGGCGCCGCCGGCGTCCCGTCCGGGTCGCCATCCACCCGCGTGTCTGAGGAGTCCGGAATGAGCCCCCTGCCGACCGGTCCCGGTGACCGTGACGACGACCCGGACGAGCCGCTCCCCGGGACCGGCGGTGCCGGCGCGGCCGGTGGTCCGGGCGCAGGCGGCCCGGTCGTCCCCGGCGGGACGGGCGGCCCCGGAGGTGCGGGCGGCTCGAGCGGCTCGGGCACCGGGGTCCCCGGCTTCCCCGGCATGGCGGGCTTCCCCGGGATGGCGGGCCTGCCGGGCATGCCGGCCGGCGGCGACCTCGGGGCGATGTTCGCCCAGCTCGGACGGATGCTGTCCTGGCAGGGCACCGGGGTGAACTGGGACCTGGCCCGCGACATCGCCCGCCAGACCGTGTCGGCCGGCGGCGACCGGTCGGTGTCCCGCCCGGAGCGGGAGGCGGCGACCGCGGCCGTCCGCCTCGCCGAGGTCTGGCTCGACGGCGTCACGAGCCTGCCGGCATCCGGCCTCGAGGGCATCGCCTGGAGCCGGGCCGAGTGGGTCGAGGGGACCCTCGAGGGCTGGAAGACCCTGGTCGACCCGGTCGCGGAGAAGGTCGTCGCCGCGCTCGGTGAGCAGCTGCCGGCCCAGCTCGGCGACCTGGCCCCGGGCCTCGGGGCCGCCGCGGGCGCGGCCGGGCCGATGGCGGCGATGCTCCGCCAGCTCGGCGGGGCGGTCTTCGGCACCCAGATCGGCCAGGCCATCGGCGCCCTCGCGGCGGAGGTGGTGTCCACCGGCGAGGTCGGCGTGCCCGTCGCGAACCCGGCCCGCCTGGCCCTGCTGCCGGCCAACGTCGCCGACTTCGGCGAGGGCCTCGGGCTGCCCGCCGACGACGTCCGGCTGTACCTGGCGCTGCGGGAGGCCGCCGTCCAGCGCCTGTACACCCACGTGCCCTGGCTGCGGGCCCACGTCACCGGCCTCGTCGAGCGCTTCGGGCGCGGCGTCGTCATCGACACCGAGAAGCTCCGCGACGCCGCCGGCCGCCTCGACCCCTCGGACCCGCAGGCTCTGCAGGACGCGCTGGGGTCCGGCCTGTTCGAGCCGGAGCGGACGCCGGGCCAGGAGGCGGCCCTCGAGCAGCTCGAGATGGTGCTGGCCCTGGTCGAGGGCTGGGTCGACGAGGTGGTGTCGCAGGCGGCCGCGGACCGGCTGCCGTCCGCGGTGTCCCTCGCCGAGACCATGCGCCGGCGGCGGGCCCTGGGCGGGCCGGCCGAGCAGACGTTCGCGGCTCTGGTCGGCCTCGACCTGCGACCGCGGCGGATGCGCGACGCCGCGCGCCTCTGGTCGGTCCTGCTGACCGAGCGGGGTGTGGACGGGCGCGACGCGGTGTGGGCGCATCCGGACCTGCTGCCGACTCCCGCCGACCTCGACGACCCGCTGGTCTGGGTGCGCGGCGGTGCCGAGGGGATGACGCTGACCGACGCGGACTTCGAGGCCCTGACCCGGATCGACCCGCCGCGGCCCGACGACCCGGCCGACCCCGCCGGCCCGACACCCTCGTCCTGAGCCGCACCGACCGGACCTGACTCGGGGCCCGTCCGGCGCGGTGTCCGCCGGCGTGGCCCGGTGCGGCTCAGCCGAGGGGGCGACCGGCCAGCAGGGCCCGGGTGTTCTCCCAGCCGCCGAGGCCCGGGTCGAGGTGGCGCAGGTCCGCCGGCGTCCGCAGCCGGTGCCACCCGGGCGTGGCCAGCGCGGCCCGCGGTGTCGGGGCGGCGGCCTTCCACCCCGCCGGGTCGCCGTCGAGCCCGGGCCGCAGCGCGCGGACCCAGGGCCGCACCGGGAGGGCGAAGCCGAGCGCGGCCACGCCCCCGTCGGCCACCGGGCTCCAGGCCAGGTCGACGTCCTCGAGGGCCTGGAAGAGCTTCCCGAGGTGCAGCGCCGGGATGTCCGGGGCGTCCGGCGCGAGCAGCACGAGCACGTCGGCCTCGCCGGTCAGCGCGTCGGCGACCGTCAGCGCCGACGTGGTCGACCCCCCCGGCGACGTCGGCGGCGGCGAGCCCGGACCGGCGGCCCGGTCGGCACCGATCGGGTCATCCGGGGTGGGCGCGGCGTCGCAGGCGACGAGGACCGCGCCCGGCCAGGTCAGCGCGCCGAGCTCCGGCAGTCGGGAGGCCGGGGCGGTCAGGCCCGACCGCGCCTGGGCGAGCGAGGCGAGCACCTCGTAGGCGTCCTCGACGAGCGCCTCGGACCAGGCCTCGGGGTCGACGCCGGGCGGGGGCCGGCCCACGACTCCCGCCCCCGGCGGGTCGACGAGGACGAGGGCGATCCGCCGGGTCCCGCTCACGTCCCACCCCGGCCTTCCGGATCGCGCACCTCGTCCGGTCCGGCGAATCCACCGGTGTCGCCGGCCCCACCGGTGCCGTCGGCCCCACCTGGGCCGTCGAGGCCGTGGGAGCCGTCGGAGCTGGCGGAGCCGTCCACGTCGCCGGGCGCCTCACCGGCGGCGAAGCTCACCCCGTCGAGGAAGCCGCCCGCCCGGGCGGTGTGCGGGTAGCGGTCGAGCAGGGCGTGGAAGCCCGGCCCGTGGTCGGGCTCGAGCAGGTGGGTCAGCTCGTGGACCAGGACGTAGTCGAGCACCCACCCGGGCATCGCCCGGAGCCGCTCGGAGATCCGGATGGTGCCGTCGGCAGGGCTGCAGGATCCCCATCGCTGCTGCTGGCGGGAGCTCCACCGGACCGACACCGGTCGGGCCCGCCCGTCGAGGTGGCGGGCGGACAGGACCCGGGCCCGCGCGGCGAGGTCCTCGTCGCCGGCCGACGACGCCCGCGCCGGGCGGGCGAGGCGGGCCAGCATCCGGGCGACCCAGCGGTCCTCCTCGGCCGCCGACAGCCGCGCCGGGACCAGCACGACCACCCGCGACCCCTCGCGGTGGGCGGACACCGAGCGGGTGCGCCGGGCACTGCGCCGGACCTCGACCTCCGACACCCCGGGCGGGGCGACCGCGGAGTCGACCGCGACGCGGCGGACCGTCGTCAGCGGCCGAGTGCCCCGGGCCACGGGCCGGGCGGACGTCACACTCGACCGGCCGGCTGAGCCGTGGACCGGGCGGCGGCCGGCTCGACGACCGCGCCCGGGCCCGGATCGACGTCGGAGTCGGGCTCGGGGTCCGACCCGGCAGCACGCTCGGCAGCAGGGCCGGCGGGAGCGTCGGGGATCCGGCCGGCGGCGAGACCGAGGCCGGCGAACAGGTCGGTCTCCAGTCCGTCCTCGCCGTTCGCGGGCGCGGCGCGACCCTTGACCAGCCGGTACCACTCGACCCCGGACAGGGGCAGGGCGATCCCGTTGGTGAGGGCGAACCGGTCGCCGTCGACCGCGAGCTGGGTCGCGTGGGCCCGCAGGGCCGCCTTCTTCGCGTCCAGCCGGGCCGAGGCGTCGATCCGCGTGGTGACGAGCGAATCGTCGGTGGACGGGTAGGCGGCCGGGTCGGGATGGGACCGCCAGTGGGCCGGTTGCCCGGCGCGGACCGGGTCGGTGAGTGACCCGGGAGCAAGCCCGGCTCCCGCCTCGGCCAGCCCGGCCAGCGCCACCGACCGCGGTGTCGCCGACCAGTAGAGCTTGGGGACGTCCCACCGCGGACCCAGCTCCGGCCGCCACGGCGCGGCCGCGAGCTGGGACCCGTACATCGCGGCCCGGTGGGCGGCGACGTGGTCGGGGTGGCCGTAGCCGCCGTGCTCGTCGTAGGTGATCAGGACGTGCGGGCGGACCTCGCGGACCACCGCGGCCACGGCGGTCGCACTCACCAAGAGGTCCGTCGCCCACAGGCTGCCCGGCATCGCGTTCGACGCCGACCCGACCATCCCCGAATCGGTGAAGCCGTCCCCGTCCGGCGTGCTGAGGAAACGGTGGTCGGTGACACCGAGCGCGGCCATCGCGGCGGCGAGCTCCCCCACCCGGTGCCGGGCGAGCCCGGGGCCGTCCCCGTACAGGTGTGTGAGGCCGGGCACCATCACCTCGCCACCCTCCCCGCGGGTGCAGGTCAGCAGCGTCACCGCGACCCCGGACCGGACCGCGGCCGCCATCGTGGCGCCGTCGAGGATCGACTCGTCGTCCGGGTGCGCGTGCACCAGCAGCAGGCGGGGGGTGTCGGTCACCGGATCGAGGCTAGGTGCCGGCTCGGACAGGACCCGCCGGCCGGGGCGGCGGGGACGGCCTCCCGACCCGGTCCGCGCCCATCTCGACGGCGTGGGACGAGTGCGGCGCCTGGTGACCCCACCCGTCCCATCGACCTCTCCGCGGTCGGGACGTGCGCGCCGGCGCGGCGGCTCGACCCGGTCTTGCCGTCGGTGGGCGGATCTGACGACGGCGGCGGCTACTCATTTGCTTCGTTTTGTATGTGTTTGTCTGTGGAAGAGACGTTTGTGGTCGGTTGTCCGTGGCAGGGTCGGCGGATGACGATGACGACGACACCCCGGGCCGTCGGGTGCTCCGACCGCCCCGCCCTCCGCCCGGCCCTGCGCGTGCTCCGCCGGGACCGGCTCACCATCCAGGTCGGCACCGACCCGGAGCGGGCCGTGGCGTACGCGGTCCGCGACCCCGCGGTGGTCGACCTCGTCTGCGCCCTGGACGGCCGCCGCACGGTGCCCGAGCTCGCGCGACGCCACCACCTGGCCCCCGCCCTCGTCGAGCAGCTGGTCGCCGAGCTGACCGAGGCGGGCGTGCTGGAGGCGCAGGCGGTCGAGGTCGACCCAAGCCCCGCCGGGTCGCCGCCGACGTGCGCCGCGGGTCACACCGACTGCGCCGGGGGGCACCCGGTCTCCGGCGGCCGGGCGCGGTCGCGGCACCGGGAGGCCGCCGACGGCCGGCGCCGCCTCGCCTCCGACCTCGCGGCCTGGGACCTCCTCGACCCCCACGGCGACGGCGGGCGCGCCGAGTGGGACCGGCGCTCGCGCAGCACGGTCGAGGTCGTCGGGTCCGGCCGGCTCGGGCTCTCGATCGGCCTCCTGCTCGGCGCCGCGGGCATCGGGTCCATCCGCGCCGGGGACGGCGCCCCGACCCGGCAGTCCGACCGCGGCGCGCTCGCCCTGGCCGCTGTCGACGTCGGCCGGACCCGCCACGAGGGGCTGCGGCGGCGGCTCGCCGAGATCGCCCCCGGCTCGCTCCTCACCGCCGTCCCGGGTCCGGACCGCCAGCGCGACCGCGGCCCCCGGGCGGGTGGGCCGGCGGACGGACGGCCGACCGGACAGGCCGCCGGGACAACCGCGGGGACCGCAGCGGGGACGGCCCGGCCGGACGCCGCCGGCCGGCCGGCCGCGGGTGTCGCGCCGGGACCCGACCTCGTCGTGCTGGCGACCGAGCACGCCCCCGAGCGAGAGCTGGCCGAGCAGCTGTCGCAGCAGGGCATCCCCCACCTGCTGGTCACGGTGAGCGAGACCCTCGCCGTGCTCGGCCCCTTCGTCGAGCCCGGCCGCTCGGCGTGCGTCCGCTGCCTCGACCTCCACCGCGCCGACGCCGACCCGACCTGGCCCCTCGTGCTCGACCGCCTCGGCCGCGGCCCGACCCCCGGGGTCGCGAGTCGCGACCACCGCTCCCGGGAGGGCGTCCGGCCGGCTCGGGGTCGCCGGGAGACGGGTGTCGAGGCCTCCGACGACGTCCTGAGCACGCTGGTCGCGGCCCACGCGGTGCTCGAGATCACGATGTTCCTGCGCGGGCAGCGGCCGGCGAGCAGCGACGCGACCGTGGAGTTCCGGCTGCCCAGCGGGATGCCGCGGCGGCGCACGTGGGCTGCGCACCCGGACTGCGGCTGCAGCTGGGTCCGCGCGGCCGCCGGCGCGGCGGCCGTGCGC